>JALOOS010000030.1 GCA_025454275.1 Desulfobacterales bacterium
TCAAGGCCGCAGCGATGCCGCAACCGCAGGCGGTGTGGTTCTACGCCGAGGATTGCGGCGAGCGAGAACGCAGGCCTGGGCCGCAAGACGCCGTTTCCGGATGGACACTAAATAAATCTTGTCAACCCCCGGCAGCCGTGGTAGACGGAAGGGCCTGAATCGCCTGCGGCCGCGGCACGCGGCCGGCGCTCCGGGCGAGGCGCGACGGCTGAATGGATCAAAGGAGGGCAGTTTCATGGATAGCGGCGGCAAATTCCTGACCTTCACCTCAATCACCATGGCGGAGCGGCTCTGCAGCGAGTTGCGCCGCACGGAAGCCGCCGACCCCACCCGGGCCTTCCTGCAGCGCATCGGCGATGAGGCGCGCGCCCTGGGCTTCGGCTTCGAATACATGAAGCATCAGCTCTTCGACGTCGGCACCCGCACCCTCAGTCAACAGGACGGCCGCGCGGAAGTGCTTTTCACGGCCACCCGCCGGCGCGCCATCAACCCGTTGTTCGGCCCGATCGGCGCGGTTTTCGACTTGACCCAGCCCCATCGGGTCGAGGCGACCCTGCAGCTGCAGAAGGAAGAGGGGCGCTGGAAAGTCTGCGGACGCCCCTTCGCGCTGAAGGAGAGCTGAAGCGCACGCCCCCATGCCCCCGGCGCGGCCGGCGCCCGGGAGCAACCCAAAGAGGGCCGGACGCCGCCTGCCCCGCTCATGACCGAGGTGACCCGCTTCTACCTGGCGTTGCGCGAGCGGGCCCGCGACATCGTCTCGCGGCTGCCGGAGCCGGATTTCTACCGCCGGGAAGCCCCCGCCCTTGCCCTTTCCCTCTCCTTGTTCGACACCTCCCCCCTGATCGTTGCGCTCACGGCCGCGGCGGCCGGAATGCTGGAGGATGACTTCGGCCACGGCCTGGCGCACGCCCGCAAGGTGGCCCTGGAGGCCGGGGCGCTGGTCTGGATCGAGGCCCGCGCGGCCGGAATGCCCGCAGATGCGGCGCTGCGCCGGGTGCGCCTGGCCCACTGCGCCGGCCTGCTGCACGACATCCGGCGCAAACAGCCGAACCACGCCGAGGAGAGCGCCCGCCGCGCGCGCCGGATCCTCGCGGGGCGCACGCTCGCCCCGGGGGAGATCGCCGCCATCTGCACCGCCATCCGCAACCACGAGGCCTTCAAGCCCACCGGGGCCGTGGAGACCCGCGAGGCCGCCCTGCTCTCGGAGTGCCTCTATGATGCCGACAAGTTCCGCTGGGGGCCGGACAACTTCACCGACACGCTCTGGGCCATGATGCTCTACCACCGGCCCTCCCCGGCGGAGTTCCTGCGCCGCTTCCCGGCCGGCATGGAGCGCCTGGCGCGGATTCGAGCCACCTTCCGCTCCCCGGCCGGGAAGCGGTACGGGCCCGGTTTCATCGATCTCGGCATCGCCGCCGGCGAGGCGCTTTACCGGGTGATGCGCGAGACGATCGGCGGCGCTCCCTCGGAAGGCGGCGCCGGCCGGCCCGATTCAAATTGACACCGCTGCGGCCTTTCTTTATAGTGCCCGGACTCGCTAACACGCCCGGATCTTTCCAAAACAGGCAACGAAAGGAGCAGGAGATGAGCCCGACGTCAGGTTGGCCTACCCCTCACTGGCCCGAGGGAGTCCCCCACACGATTTCCGGTTTTGAGAAGCCTCTGTTCGCGGTGCTGGATGAGTCCGCCCGGGAGTTCCCCGACAAGGCCTACACCGTCTTCAGCGGCGCTTCGCGGACCTTCGCCCAGGTGAAAACGACCGCCGACCGGATCGCCGGCTTCCTGGCCTCCCGCGGGGTGAAAAAAGGGGATCGGGTGGCGGTCTTCCTGCCCAATCTGCCGCACTATCCGCCCATCTACTTCGGGATTCTCAAGGCCGGCGGCGTCTGCGTCACCTGCAACCCGCTCTATACCGCCAAGGAGCTCAACTACCAGCTCAAGGACTGCGGGGCCAAGGCGGTCTTCTGCATGGATCACCCCCAGTTCTATCCGACCACGGTCAAGGCCATCGAGGGCACCGAGGTCGAGACGGTGGTGATCTGCGGGGTGAAGTCCTATCTGCCCAAGCTGAAGGGGATTCTGGGAGGCCTGCTCGGCAAGATCCCGAAGGCCGCCGCGTATGAGGCGGGCCACCTCTTCTTCGACGAGGTGGTGGCCGCCGCCAAGGCCCCGCCGCCGCTGCCGGCGGTCGATCCGCTCCGGGACATCGCCCTCATCGTCTACACCGGGGGCACGACCGGGGTGCCCAAGGGCGCCTGCCTGACTCACAGCAACCTCACCGCCAACCTCACCGCCATCGACACCTGGATGCGCCTGGAGCACGAACCCGGCGCCGCCCCCGAGCGCCAGCGCCGCGGCGGGTTCCACACCTACCTCGGCGTGCTGCCGTGGTATCACATTTTCGGCATGACCTGCGCCATGCTCTCGGCCTGCGCCAGCGGCAGCCGCCTGATCTGCGTGCCCGACCCGCGCGCCGGAAAACCGCCCTTCACCGAGGTGCTGAAAATCGTGCAGGGCGAGCGGCCCACCCTGATGCCGGCGGTGCCGACCCTCTTCATGGCTTTCACCAACCATGCCCAGCTGGCCCAGTACGACCTCTCCTCGTTCATGGGGTGTTTCTCCGGCGGGGCGCCGCTGCCGCCCGAAGTGTGCCGGCGGTTCGAGGAGAAGACCGGCGCCATCATCTTCGAGGGCTACGGCTTGAGCGAGACATCGCCGGTGGCCGCCGCCAACCCCACCAACACCCGCCAGCGCAGGATCGGTTCGGTCGGGTTCCCCGTCCCCGCCACGGACATCAAGATCCTGGATCTGGAATCCGGCCAGCAGGAGCTGCCGAAGGGCGAGGACGGCGAGATCGCCGTCAGCGGCCCCCAGGTCATGAAAGGCTACTGGGGCCGGCCGGAGGAGGACGAAAAGGTCTTCCGCACCATCGGGGGCCAGCGCTTCTTCCTGACCGGGGACATCGGTCACATCGACGCGGAGGGCTACGTCCTGATCACCGACCGCAAGAAGGACATGATCCTGGTGGGCGGGTTCAACGTCTATCCCCGCGACGTGGAGGACATCCTCTACCAGCACCCCAAGATCGCGATCGTCGCCGTGGTGGGGGTCCCCGACCCCAAGAGCGGGGAGGCGGTGAAGGCCTTCATCCAGCTCAAGCCCGGTGAGACCGCCACGGTCGAGGAGATCCAGGCCTTCTGCAAGGAGAACATGACCGGCTACAAGCGGCCCCGTTTCATCGAGTTCCGCGACGCCCTGCCGGTCTCCAACGTGGGCAAGGTGCTGCGGCGCGTGCTGCGGGACGAGGCACGGGCCAAGAAACCCTGATGGAACGAGTGCTCGCCGCCCTTACGCGCTGGCTCCAGGGACACCCCTATACCCTGACCGGCCTGCTGTTTCTGGCCATGGTGCTGGTCGGCTGGCGGGAGCTCGGCTGGGGAGAGCGCCAACTGGGTTTCCTGTTATTGATCTATTTCATCGTCGCGCTGGGAATCCGGCTGGATGAAATCACCCGCAGTCTCGGCGGGCACGGGAGCAGCCCGCGCCCGCCGGGCGGCGAACGCGACACCGTCCTGGCCTGCCTTGAGGACATCCGCGCTCTGCTGCAGCGCATCGATGCGAAGCTGGACCGGCCGGGGTCGGGGGACGACCGCCCCCCGCAGCCCTGAACCGGAGGCCGGTGGTGGAATCGTGCGCCGAGGGCCGGCCGGCGCTTTTGGCGTTTCCGGGCATTCACCACCGCGAGGGAGGGCCGCCATGGGATTGAACCTGGCCGCGGTCGGCCGGCGGGTCGGCCCCGTCGCCCGCCGCTACGACTGGAAGGATGCCGTTCTCTACGCGCTGGGCGTCGGGGCCGGATTCGCGGAGCTGGACTACTGCTACGAAAACCGCCTGAAGATCATCCCCACCTTCGGCGCCGCCATGACCTTCGAGCTCATCTGGCAGCTGGCCGCCCTGATCGAGCTCAACCCGGCCGGGGTCGTCCACGGTGAGCACGAGATGGTTTTTCTCCACGCCCTGCCGCGGGAGGGGACGCTTCTCTCCGAGGGCGCCGTCACCGCCTGCTACGACAAGGGGCCGGCCACGGGAGCCCTCGTGGTGATCGAGTTCGAGACCCGCGGTGCGGACGGAGAGCCGTTTTTCCGCACGACGGCGACGATGGTGGCGCGTCTGGACGGCGGGTTCGGGGGAGAGGAGGCGCCCAAGCGCCCCGTTCCGTTCCCGGATCGCAGGGCCGATCTCGCCGTGCCGGCGCTTCCCGCCCCGGATCAGCCGCTGATCTATCGGCTTTCGGGGGACCCCTTCCCGCTCCATGTCGACCCTGATTTTGCGCGGGCCGCCGGCTTCGCGGGGCCCATCATGCACGGCCTGTGCACCCTGGGATTCGCTTGCCGCGCGCTCATCGGCCGCTACTGCCCGGGGGCGCCCGAACGGGTGCGGCGCATCGCCTGCCGCTTCAAGCGCCCGCTTTACCCCGGTGAGCCGATCACGACCCTGATCTGGCAGACCGGCTCCGGGCAGGCGCTCTGGAAGGTCGTGAGCTCCTCCGACGGGGCCGTGATCATCGACAACGGGCGCTTCGAAACCGGGGAGCCCCTGCCGGGCTGATACGGGCGGAAAAAATTCAGCGGCGGGCCGACTCCAGCCGCGCCACCGGGTTGTCGAAGCTGCAGGGCATCATGGCCGCGCACTTGCCGCACACATGGGTGGTTTCGGGCAGGTCCGAAAAGTAGTCCAGGCCGGCGCGATTCTCCGTGAGCCGCTCCCAGCAGCCCCGGCGGTTGAAGCCGCCGGCCGTGAAGGCCGCCACCGGGCAGGCGGCCACGCACAACCCGCAGCCCTTTCCGGCCTTGAGCAGGCAGGCCTCGCGGGTCTCCATCAGCGGGTGCTCCCCCAGCTCGGCCTCCGTCACCAGGCTGCCCAGCCGTCCGCTGCAGCCGGCCGGGGTGATGAGCAGGTGATGGGTCCCGAACCGGCCGAGGCCGACCAGGTGGCCGAGGTGCTTGTGGGACCAGCGCGCCGTGAGGGTCTCCTCGCTGAAGTTGTGCGTGGCCGGGGTGAGGCCGCAGCGGAAGCCGCGCGCCTCCAGCACCTCCCCCAGGGCCCGGCTCACCCGCTCGATCAGCGCGTTGGTCTCGACGTAGGCCAGGCCCCACTCGCGGCAGGGACGCGCCCCCGGGTGGTTGGCCCGCACCAGCTCCTTGCGGAAGGGCAGAAAAAAGACAATGACGGCACGGGCCGTCGGCAGGAGGTCGCGCGGCAGCAGGTGGTCGGGGGCGGCGATGCGGGGCAGGCAATCGAACCGCCGGTCGGCCGGTGCGGCGGCGACCAGGGGCCGGCGCCACCACCCCGCGCTCCCCAGGCGGCGGGGCTCCTGCGAGACCGCCTGCTCCGCCACACTCCGCAGTTCGTCAACGGTAACGGCCGGCATGCACCCCCTCCTTACGGCAACCGATTCGTGTGATCGTGATCAGGGCGCTATACCCCGGGGTGCCGAGGCCGTCAACCCGGATCTTCACCGGGCGCTTGGCGCCTTGCCGAAAATGGATTATGCTGGAGGATCGAGGATAAGGAGCGCATGAGACGAAAGGAGCCCCATCGCCCATGAGAACCCTTTGCGCGGCATTACTGGCAGCGCTGGTCCTCGCGGCCGGCTGCGCCACGACCTTCGAATTCCGCCGGCAGGAGCTGCTGGCCGAGCGCGTGAAGCAGTACGGGAAGCTGATCCGCTGGTCGGAGTTTGAGGGGGCGCAGCTGTATCTGACCGAGGAGGCGCCCGGACGCCGGACCCCTCCGCCGAAAGAGATCCGGGTGACCGACTACGAGGTCAAGCAGCTGATCCTCACCGCGGGGGGGCTCCAGGCCGGGCAGGTGGTCCAGATCAGCTATTTCAACCAGAAGGATGCGCGCGTCCGCACCCTGGAGGATGTCCAGCAGTGGGTCTTCGACCCCGAAAAAAACGAGTGGTTCCTGAAAAGCGGGTTGCCCGACTTCAAATGACCCGGGGGCGGGGGCCGGCGCAACCGATCGGGGGGAACGCCGCCCCGCCCCGCCTCTCTCCATGAAGATCTGCTTCTACACCCCTTTCAAGCCCCTGGGCCATCCGAACCCTTCCGGGGATCTCGTCACGGCCACGGGCCTTTTCGACTATTTCGCCGGCCGCGGCCATTCGGTCTCCCCGGTGAGTTCCCTGCGCTGCCGCTGGATCACCTGGAAGCCGTGGCTGTGGCCCCGGGTGCTGGGCGAGCGCCGCCGGGCGGTGCGGCGCTTCGGTGCCGGCCGCTGCGATCTGTGGTTCAGCTACCACTCTTACTACAAGGCCCCGGATCTGCTGGGTCCGGCCGTATCCCGGCGCCTCAAGGTCCCGTATGTCCTCTTCCAGGGCATCTACTCCACCCGCCGCCGCCGCCACCTGCGGACCCGCCTCGGCTTCGAGCTCAACCGCGCCGCCCTGCTCGCCGCGCATCACCTCTTCACCAACAAGCGCAGGGATTTCGCCAACCTGACGCGGCTCCTGCCCGCGGAGCGCGTCACCTACATCGCCCCGGGCCTGCACCCCGGCCGGTTCACCTTCGACCCGGCCGCCCGCCGCGAGCTTCGCTCCCGCTGGAGGGCAGGGGAGGAGCCGGTCGTCCTCTCGGTGGCCATGTTCCGCCCGGGGGTGAAAGCCGACGGCCTCGAGTGGGTGCTGCGCACCTGCGGTGCGCTCGCCCGGAGCGGACGCGGCTTCACCCTGGTCATCGCCGGCGACGGCCGGGAGCGCAAACGCCTGGAGGAGCTGGCCCGCGACCAGCTCGGCCCGCGCGTCCGCTTCGTCGGCCGGGTGCCCCGCCCGGAGCTCTACCGGTACTACAGTGCGGCGGATCTCTTCTTCTTCCCCGGCATCCGCGAGGCGCTGGGCATGGTCTACCTCGAGGCCCAGTCCTGCGGGCTGCCGGTCGTGGCGTTTGAAAACGCGGGGGTGCCGGAGGCGGTCCGCGACGGCGTGACCGGGTTTCTGGCCCCGCTCTGCGACGGCCGCGAGCTGAGCGCGGCGGTCGATCGGCTCCTCGGCGATGCCTGCCTGCGCCGGGAGATGGGTGCGCGCGCGGCGGCCTACGTCCGCGCCTGCCACGATCTGGAGTTGAACTACGGGAAAATGGAGGCGATCCTGCGACACGTGGCGGCGGCCGCTGCCGGCGGCCGCAGGTGATCGCGTCGGCGGAGGCCGACGCCCGCGGCGAAATCACACCAGGCGCTTGAGCTGGGCGAGCATCTCCTCCATCTCGGCCCCGCCGAAGCAATAGCGCATTTCGAGAAACCGCCGGCGCAGCGCCCGCGCCTTGTCCTTGACCTTCGCGCCGCGCAGGATGCAGTCGGCCATGAGCTCGGCCAGCTCGGCGAAATCGGCCGGCCCCATCCCGAAGCGCGTCATCTCCTGCACCCCCATGCGCAGGGCGCCGGCCGCGGTGAAGCCCTCCTCGTCCGGCGCCGCCTGGTAGTTGAGGATGATGTTGTTCTCCTCCAGCCGGCGCGCCATCTCGGCCCCGCGGCCGTAGCCGACCTTGACGATCACCTGATGGGTCTCCGTGAACGCGATGGAGGCGTCGCCGGCCACCTCGAGCCCGCAGGCCTTCATCGCCCGGGCGAAGGCCTTGGCGTTGGCGAGGACCCGGGGCGGGTAATCCTCCTTGAAGTGGTTCATCTCGTAGGCGGCCATCAACAGCCCGAGCAGGGTGCCGAGGTGGTGGTTGCTGACGCTGCCGGGGAAGGTCCGGCGCTGAATGGCCTCCCAGAGCTCGAAGCGGGGCTCCTCCCGCGTGAAGCGCACCGCGGCAATACCGCGCTGGGTGCCGAAAAAGGTTTTGTGGGTGGAACCGGTGACGATGTCGGCCCCCTCGCGGAAGGGCTCCTGGAAGTGCGGCCCCGCGAGGCCGAGCACATGGGCCATGTCGTAGAGCAGGATGGTGTCCAGCCCGAGTGCGTCGATCGCCTCCCGCAGCTCCCGGACCGGCTCGCGATGCAGGATCATGCTCTTGCCGAGGATGACGAGCTCCGGCCGGTGCTCGGCCATCAACCGGCGGGTCTCCGCCACGTCGATCCGGAAGGGGTTCTCGGCCATCACCGGGAAGTTCACGACCGCCGGTTTCTCCGAGCGCAGGTCGCGCACCACGAAATCCCGCAAGGCCCCCATCGGCTGCGCGCTCAAGTGGCCGCCCTTGATGATGTGATGGTTCATCACCTTGCGCAGCCGCCGCTGCTCGCTTTTGCGGTTGGCGCGGTTGAGGTAGTCCACCATGGCGCTGAAGACCGCCATGTTCGCCATCTGCCCGGAGACGAGGCGCGTCTCCACCTCGCTGCACCCCAGGAACAGCCGCATCTGTTCGACGACCCGCCGCTCGACCTCGGCGATGAAGTCGGTCCCCTGGTAGTAGAAGACCTCGGCCTCCTTGAAGGCCTTGACCATCTTGTGCTCGGCGTACCGGCCGGCGGGATCCATGATGCAGAGCAGGCGGACCAAAGGGGACGCGGTGTTCTCGGAGGGGATGAGGTTGATGGTGTCGTGCTGGCGCCAGAGCGTGTTCGCGACGGCTTGCTCCACCAGGCGGCGCGCCGCACGGCTCAAGGGGGCCGCGGCCCCGGCCGCTCCCCCCTCGGGCTGCAGCTCGTTCCACAGGATCGGCCGGGCGTGCGGCGGGGCCTCGTTCCGCAGGTGGTAGGGCACGATCCGCGCCCGGGTCATCCGCCCGCGGATGTCGATCTCGATCTCCTCGCCCGTCACGCGGTCGCTGTCGAGGAGTGCCAGTCCGATGGCGCGCATGCCCTTCTCCGCAGTCGGAACCGAGGCGATACCCGATCCGGTGTGCTGCCAGTAGGGCACCATGGTCCCGCTGGTCACCACCCCCACGCGCTTTCCGGCGTGATAGACCGCGGCCCCGGCGCGGGCGATGCCCTTTTCGACCAGGGCCACGGGCCGGATCATGCGCGGCAGGTGGTGGATCAGGCTGTAGTCGCGCCGGACGATGCGCCGGTACGCGTCGAACTGGCGGGTGAGCGCCTCCCGCCCGATGAAATCGCCCTTGAGCGGTGAGACGCTCACGGCGAAGCGCGCCAGGCTGCAGGCGAAAATCGGGATCTCCCGGCCCTCGGGATCGCGGCCCAGTTCGTGCCCGTACAAAGGCAGCGCCGCCTCGAGCCGCAGGGTGTCCCGCGCCCCCAAGCCCACCGGATGGCCCCCTGCCGCCATCATGCGGTCCCATAGGGCTTGCACCCGCCCGTTCTCGATAAAGATCTCAAACCCCAGCGGCTCGCCGGTATACCCCGTGCGGCCGATCATGACGCGGGCGCCTTCAAAGCTTGCCAGGCCGAGGCGATTGCGCATCGGCTCCGGTACCCGCCCCTCCCCCACGATGGAGGCCAGGATCTCCTTGGTGGCGGGCCCCTGCAGGCTCACCATGGCCAACTCCGCGGTCAGGTCCTCCAGGCGGACGGAAGGGGTGCGCGCGCGCTGCACCAGCAGGTGCTCCCACACCCGGGAGCGGTTGGAGGCGTTCACGACCAGCAGGTACTCCTCCGGCAGGAACCGGTAGAGGTAGGCGTCGTCCACGGCCCCGCCGTCCGGGTCGGCAACCATGGTGTACTGGGCTTCGCCCGGCTCGAGCGCGGCCGCATTGTTGGTGAGGACGTGCTGGAGGAAGGCCAGCGCCTCGGCTCCGTGCACCCGGATCCGGCCCATGTGGGAGACGTCGAAGATCCCGGCCCGGGAGCGGGTGGCAAGATGCTCCTGGACGATCCCGGCGGGATAGTGGATCGGCATCTCCCACCCGCCGAATTCGACCATGCTGGCGCCCAGCTCGCGGTGGCGTTCGTACAAAGGGGTTCGCAGCAGCTCGCCCATCTTGACCTCCCTTTCAGATCCATCCGTTGCCGCAGCAGTAAACTAGAAAAGGGCGTGCGTGTCAAACCGGCCACCCGGGGCCCTCGACTTTGGGGTGTCGATTTAGTATGTGGCGGCAAGTTATCCGGTGAACGGACTCCGGCAGGGGAGGCGGCCGGCCGCTGCGTCGGTTTCATCCGACCCAAAGCGCCGGTGCCCGGCACCCTCGCCGCAACCAGGAGGTTCGCATGGCTGTATCCTGCGTCGTCAAGTGGATCGGGGAGAGGCATTTCGTCGGCATCGATTCGGGGAATCACTCCGTGGTATTGTCCGGGCAATCGGAGGGCATCGGGGTCAAGCCCTCCGAGATCGTCATCACCGGCGAGCGCGACCCGGCCCCGCCCTGGCCCTACCGCACGATCAACGTCGCCTACCGCCTGGCGGGGGACGGGCTGACGGAGAAGGCCGTCTCCCAGGCCATCGCACTGTCCCAGGATAAATACTGCTCGGTCGCGGCGACAGTGCGCGGCGTGGCCCGGATCACGACCGAATATACCATTGTGAACCAGGACGCCGCCGCAGCCGATAAGTCAATAACACCCTAAAATAAATAAAAATAATTGACTTATGGGACGGATCCGACTATACTGTAGGGGCAATGAGGCGTTGCACCCCCACCCGGACGCCCTGGAGCCATGATGCACGAGGCCGAACCGACGGTTGACAAGTACGGCACCACCGCCAAGCTTTTCAACCTCATCTACCAACTGCCGAGAGACCACCAGCTGGTCCTGCTGAAACAATTGGTGGGAGACCGGGTGGCCCAGCACCTGTTCAAGCTGATCGTCGAAATGACCGAAGATCAGCAACTGCTCCTGCTCGAGCAACTCGGCCACAGCCCGGATGAGGAGCCCCCGGAACACACCGTGCGGCTGGAGGGCATCGAGCCGACCATGCGCGAGAATCCGCGCCGGCCGTGCCTGATCAACGCCGACTACCGCATCCAGGACAGCCGTTTTCGCAGCTACATCCTCGACATCAGCATCGGCGGGGTGTTCATCGAAACCGATCAGCGCGTTCCGGTAGGGGAGACGGTCATCCTTAACTTCAACTTGCCGAGCT
Source organism: Desulfobacterales bacterium (assembly GCA_025454275.1). Lineage (GTDB taxonomy): Bacteria > Desulfobacterota > Desulfobacteria > Desulfobacterales > SpSt-501 > SpSt-501. Next base: position 10,979 of record JALOOS010000030.1, read on the forward strand.
TCTCCCAACCGTTCACACTGCCCGGCAAGGTCGCCTGGAGCGGCCCACAGGGGTTCGGAGTGAAATTCGACGTGGTGCCCTCTCCCCAGGGGCGCGCCATCAAGGCGTTCGTGGATAAAGTGGATAAAACGGAATGAGCGCGCTGCCGGGCGGCCGCCCGGCGACCGCCTGACCGGCCGGTTCTCCCGGACCGCCCGCCCAGGGAAAGGCCCGAGATGCTGAAATCACGCTGCTGGCTTTTGCTGGTTCTCTTCGCGCTGTCCGGCGTCCCGGCGGCCGTTGCGGATATCTACCGTTGGGTCGACGATGCCGGAACGGTCCACTTCGGCAACCGACCCCCGGAGAATGCCAAAGAGGTCCGGGTGCTCTTCCAGGAAATACCCTCCGGCGCCCCGTCTGCGCCGGCGGGGGCACCGGAGCAGCCCTCCACTGAGGCCATTCTTCAGGAGTTCGAGCAGGAGCG
>JALOOS010000257.1 GCA_025454275.1 Desulfobacterales bacterium
TCAGCTCCTGGTAGGCCGCGACGGCCGCGAGCATGCGCTCCTTGTCCCGGGGCAGATTTCCGGAGACATCCTCGAGCAGGTTCATGATGTGGTCGCTTGCCACCGTGCTCGTGATGCCGTCGAGGGCCTCGATGAAGACCCGGATCTCCTCGGCCAGCTGGTCGTCTGTCTGGGGCCGGAACGCCCCCTCCGCGAGCAGTCCGTAGAGCGGCACCCGGGGGGGCACCCGCAGGCTGCGCAGGCGGATGAAATGCGGGTTGATCCGGTTCAGGACGCGGGCGGTCTCCAGGGCGTGCTCCCGCCACAGGGCCTGGCCCCCCAGGCCGGGCATCACGTATTCGGAGACCTCCATGCCGGCCTCGATCAGGAGGCGGCCGGCCGCCACGTGCTGCTCGGCGCTCACCCCTTTTTTCATCAGCTTCAGGACCGCGTCGCTGCCCGATTCGAGCCCGATGTGGACCCGGTCGAGCCCCGCCTCACGGATCCGCCGCAGGGCCTCGGGGGACTTGCGGGCCACGGTGCGCGAGCGCGAATAGGTGGTCACCCGGGTGATTTCCGGGAATGTCCGGCGCAGGAAGGAGAGCGCTTCGACCAGCTCCTCGGTCCGCATGATGGCTGCGAAAGCTGCTCGAAAGGGATCCGTCGGCCCAAAGAGCGCTCGCGATCGCGTCGGTGACCGCGCCGCCGTGGCCCCGTTCGATCGAGAAGGCCCGGATCTCGTCGGCCATGCTCCGGGCGGCCTGAATGTCGGCCTTGATCTCGTCTACGCTCCGGAGGGAGAAGGTCCGGCCCTTGTAGACCGGGCAGAAGAGGCACTGGTTCCAGGGGCAGTTGCGGGTGAACCGGAGAAGCAGGCTGTGGGCTTCATTCGGCGGCCGGATCGGCCCCTGCTCGAATTCCAAATCGCTTCGTTTCATTCGTATGTGATCAACCCCCTGGTCGCGGCGCCCGGCGTGGAGGGCGTTTTCAGAAAAAGGCCGGCGGGCGGCGAGCCGCCCGCCTCCTGTTCATGCGATCGGTGCCGGCTTGCAGAGATGTTCTTTCTCCATTGCCACGCGCCCGCAGGCGCTGCAGGTGAACTTCATCGCCGCCAGCTTGTCCTTGCAGACGTGCTTGGCATCCGCCGACGGGGCTCCGCAGAAACTGCACTTGTGCTTGTCGTTGCAGGGGTTGCACAGATGGCCCGGCTCCTTGGCGACGGCGCCGCAGGTCTTGCAGGTATAGGCCATGAGATCCTCCTTTAGGGTCATTGCGTTAACGGTTGCCCAACCCGCAAACAGGTTGTGCTGAAATGGTGGGGCCGGTCCGGCGAAAGTCAAGCGGGTCCGGGCCGCCCTGCGGCCGCTCATTCACGGACCACGCCGGATCCCCGGGCGCCGGCGCTCTCCTCGGCGTCCGGGATCAGGGGTTGAATAATGTGGACGGGCAGCAGCAGCGCCCGCTCCGCCATCTCCACCAGGCTCTGCCCGACGGCGGCCGGGTGCATGGGGACCACCTCGGGGTCGGCGATGCTGCCGCGGGCCTGGATGGGGATGGCGACCAGACGGCCGCCGAGAACATAGCCCAGCAACGGCACCGACCGGATGATGCGGTCGAAGGTCGTGAAGGGCGATACCCCGATGAAGAGCTGGAGGGTTTCGTCGGTCAGATCGATGCTGCCGCGGGCGCCCAGCCAGAGGCTGGGACCGTCCACGGTCCAGCTGTGGACGAGCACCCGGCCGTTCAGGAGCTCGGCCGATATCTGCATGCGTTTGTATTCCACGCCGTCGCCGGTCAGGTCGGGCACCCGTCCCCGGTAGATTTCGGTGATGTTGAGCAGGCTGAGGATCCTGGCGAGCAGGGTGGAGCGCAGAATGCGGCCGTTTTCGGATATGAACTGCAGCCTGCCGGTCATGGCGTTCAGCCAATCGGCCGTCAGCCCCCGGCCCACGACCATCCCGTCGATGTTGAACTGCCCGGTGGCGACCGATTTCTCCCGGGTGAGACAGCTTACCGTCCGGTCGAGCAGGGTGTTGTCGGCCACCGGAACGAGGAGGGCATCGATTCGGCCCCCCGCGATGTCGGCGCGGCCGATCACCACGATGCCGCACAGCCCGGCCCGTTCCACCTCCACCCGCGTGCGGCCGGGGTCGAGGAGGATCCGGGCGACCACCGGTTGAAACTCCTGCCCCATCAGGCTCAGGTAGTCCGCTCGCAGTGCGACCCGGCCTGTGAACTCGCGGCGCACGCCGGTATCGCGCGCGGCGAAATGATCGGCCAGGGCGCTGATTTCATCCCAAACGATCGATTCGGCCGTCACGGAGAGATCGAGCGCGGCCGTCTCGGCGGCGGTGCGGATCTCCCCCGCGGCCAGGACGCGGGTGGCCCCCAGGGCCGCCTGAAAATCCTCGATGCGAACGGTGGGCCCTGTCTCCGGCGGCCCCGGGCCGGGCCCCACCCGCACCCGGCCGTTGCGGATGCGGAGGGGTTCTTTCAGAAAGGTCGTCGTGATCTCTACATGGTTGAGCACGGCGTCGCCTTGGACCTCCCACTGCTGCGGCGCTGTCATGTTCCCCCTGACCAGGAGAGCGGATAGGTCGGCCGACCCCCTCATGTCGGCGATCTCACGGCGCAGGGCGGCCAGGGCGGGCAGGCGCGCGAGCCAGGGGTAGATCTCGCCGCACTCGATGTGCAGGGAGTCGGCCCGGAAGCGGAGCTCCTCCTGGCGGCCCCGGTCGATCTCAAGCTCCGCCCCCCGTATGCCGGACTGCGCCAGGCCGGCATCCAGGTGCCGCAGCTCGAAACGGCCCTGCCGCCATCTCAGATCCCCCCCCCGCACCACGAGCTCCGCCGGCAGAAGGGCGGAGCGGATCGCACCCTGCTCGAGGGCGGCGCTGAAATCCGGTGCGTGCACCCCCTCCGCCGGGAAGCGCATCCGGCCTTGAAGCCCCGCCAGGACGATCGCGCCGGACAAAGGCGCCAGCGGCCCGAGGTGGGCCTGCAGGTCTATATGCGGTGAGAGCAGCCGCACCAGGTCGGAGACATCGGCTGCGATGCGGCCGCCGGTGATTTCAAGGCGGGGGCCGTCCGACCAGTCGAAACCCCCAGCGAGGGCCTGCAGGCGGCTGGCGCCCATGGTCGCCTCCCCGCTCTCGATGCTCAGGCGGCGCCCGCGGCAGCTCCAGGAGGCCTTCGCGAGGCTGACCGGCTCGGGCAGACCCCCGGAGGTCAAACGCAGCTCCTGCACCACACCGGCGCCGTGAAGCTCCCAGCTTCCGGGGGCAGCGGGGAGGCCGGCGAAGCTCCACGGCTCAATGCGCAGCCGGCCCTCCAGGGAGTCGATCCAGGACGGCAGCGCCACGGCCTCGATCCGGCGCGGAAGCTCGGCGAGGTTCAGGTCCGCCGCGGGGGCCGAAGCCTGCAGCACCGGCACCGGGTCCAGAACCAGGCGGGCGCTCAGCCGGGGGATGTGCGAGCCTCCCAGGCGCAGGTCGGCCTCCTCCAGGGCGATCCCGCTCTCGTCGTAGAGGATCCGGCCGCCGGTAACGGCAATGGGCAGCGCGATGCGCCGGTGCCGTGCACGCAGATCGATATCCGCGGCCTCGACCCGCACCTTCACGGCGGCGGTGGTCCCCGCGAGGTCGAGCCGCCCCCGGGCGCTGCCGGCGAACTGCTCCAGGCCTGCAAGCTCTGCGCGGAAGTCCCGGTCCCTGACCACCCGCGCGAGGATTTCCGGCAGCGGCTCGAGGTCGGCCGCCATCGGAACGGAGAGCTCGAGGAGCGGATCCTTACCCGCCAGTCCGAGACGCAGGGAGCCGCCGGCAGCCAGGGTTTTCCGGTAGCGGGCGTCGAGGCCGCTTCCTTCTAAAATCCCGCCGGCGATCCGCACCTCCCCGGAGACCTCC
>JALOOS010000031.1 GCA_025454275.1 Desulfobacterales bacterium
GGAAACTTCTGCTTACGTCCCTTGTTCAGGCAGGATCCATCGCCATTATGGCTTTCAGCCGTGCAAGGCCAGGAACGTGGCAGTTCGTCCCGGTTCGAATACACTCCACCGATTTGGCTCCTCGATTGGCTGGTAAACTGACGCTGCGGCAATACTCGTGAGGTGATGCCAATGATACAGACGCGGAGCCCGCTCGCCGAAGAATACCCACACCACCTGCCGACTGCGGAGAGCGGCCTCTAATTGCTGACGTAGTGCCGCCCTGGGAGGCAGCCTGAGCGCTCGCATGTCGATTTACCACCCGGCGTTCAGGAGGGAACGCCTGCGGGCGGTTGATCTCTTCGAAATGAGTTGGTGCCGGTCCGGAAATGGTGGCTTACGGCCCAGGCCAAGGCCGCAGCGATATCGCCACTGCAGGCGGCGTGAGGCACCGTCGCGGATGGCGACGAGCGCGAGCACGGCATGGACCGTCAGACGCCGTTTCGGGTTGGAAACGAGTTAACCCCTAAGGGGTGGCCATGGACTCCTTCAGCGACTCTCCCTCACTGCTGGGCCTGCTGCATCCGCAGGGGTCTGAGCTGTTGCTGAAAATCAGGCGGATCGAGGATCACCCCCCCGGCTCCCGGCCGAATCCGAACCCCTTCCATACCCTGAGTCCCGACAAGGCCTTCACCCGAATCGTTGCGGCCCAATTCCTCACCCGTGCCGAATCCTCCCTCCGAGAGCTCTTCATCCTCCAACAGTCCGACGATTACCCGGCATCCGTTGCGGCGATCGACCCCTTGACGAATACAGAAATCGAGAAGCGCTGGCAAAATGCAGCCCGGGCCTATCGTGCCCCGGAAGCCTCACGGCGAATCCAAAAGGCACCGATCCTCCTTTCCAACCAGTTTCACCCGAGCGGGAGGCTGGCCGCCTTTCAGGGCCTTTTATTTTGCAGATTCAAAGAGGTTTATTTCCACCCCGTGTGCCCTTTTTGCGGGGGTCTTCTCCAGCTTTGCACGGATGACGATCTGCTTCGATCGCACGGTTTGGCCCCCTACGGCACCTCCCTCCGGCGTCACCTCCATTGCCTCCAGTGCCTGCCGCACCAGAGCGGAACCATTTTTTATGTTTTGTCCCGCTCTGCGGCTCAGCCTGAAAATGTCAGAGACTTTGGAGAATTACGAGACAATTTCAGCAACTTGATTGTCCGCACCCTCGACACCCCGCCCGATTTCCCCTGCTCCCGATGTGAAGAGCAGGGCAACTGCTTCGGCCCTCTCGGCCTTGCCCGGACACGCATCGTGCCGTTTTCGTTCTATCCGTTTTTTGCTTTCCTCTTCGAGGCGGACACTCTCCATGCCGCCGACTTTTTGATGCTGCTCTCCGGCGCGTCATGGGAGTCGCTGATCGAGAATGCGCGGACTCACAGCTGCGAGGGCCGCGTTCAACACCTGTTGAGCGCCCGGCACGAGCTTCAGGGAAAGGCGATCACCCTCTTTCCGGCCCCATCGGAGCGCCGATTTCTGGAACTCCTCTATCTGAAGCTCTCCTTCCTCGAACAACTGGTGAACAGCTCCTCGGATCTTCAGCCGGACCCCATGCAAGGTAATGGATTCCGCCTGGACCACGTGTGGGTGAGGCTGCCGGAGCAACCCGGAGATCTGCCCGGCCTGTGGAATTTCAGCGTCCACCCCATCGGTCTGGGTCTCGACCTCGAGGGCGAGGAGGAGCTGCCTCCCCTTGCACCGGCCCAATGGTTGTATCACTGCGCGATCCTCTGGTTTTTTACTCTTCTGGTCAATTCGCGGCAGGACATGCGCACGGTCCGGTCGGCTCTCGCCCGAAAGCGGGCGGCACGCACCCCCCGGCCGTCCGAAGGGTCGGCCGGGCAACAAGGGGGGGATGACACCGTTTTCGCACCCGAAAATTTAGAGTGGGAAGCGGCCCGGGCAATTCCCCTTTCGCTTCACCCGCTTTGGGAAAAAGCGCTCTCCTTGGGATTTGATCTCCTCTCCGCGGCGTTCGCGCCCGAAGCCGCCCGACCCCTCGATGCGACCCGAACGGGGTTGAACAATCTCAAAGATAAAATTTTTTCCGCTCTTTTTACGAGCCCCATTCCCTCAGCACCTGCGGAAAACGAAAACCTGCGGATGGCCGCCATTTTGAGCTCCATCGCAGCGGATTGGAATCGCCCCCGGCCGAGCGCACCCGAGGAGACCCCCACTGTGATTCTGAGACCCGCCGATCCCTCCCTGACGGAGACCCCGGCGTCTCACCCATCCGTCCCTGCGGCGGAATCGGCGGGAATCCTGCCGGAGACGATCCATTTAAGAGCATCTTCGCCGTTATCGCCGCCCACTCCAGGGTTCGGGAAGACGGCGCCAAGCGCCTCTCTCACCGAAGGGCCGGCTCAAACCGAATCCGGCCCGTCCCCAGGCAGAAAAAGCGAGCGATGGGGGGGCGATCTTGTCCTCGAAACCGTGGTTCTTCGATCCGAACCGGCCCCGCCCGGCGCAGGGTCGCCTGCGGAGGCGCCGCCCGGCATGAGAATGGAATCGGATATGCCCGAGACGGTCATCCTCGGCCGGGGGCATCCCGCCCGCCGCCAACCCGAAACGGTGCGGCCCGCCGCTCCGGCCTCAGGGCACCCAAAGGGCCCCTTCGCAGGGAACAGCGCGCCGGCCTCGGGACCCTCATCGGCCGGGCGGAGTCTCCCGGATCGCCCGGAGGATGCGGACAGACTGGCAGAGACGATCATCCTTCGCCCCGGGAAAAAGGAGAAGTGAGGCGGGCATGGGGTCCTCACACTCAATTTCGGAAATGGCGGCCGAGATGAGGGCCATCTATCGGCTTGATCCGGAACGGGCCCCGGCGGCAGTCGAAGCCTATCTTCGGAGGCGATTGGCGGACCTGCCCATCGCGGAACAACTGCTCGTTCTGGAGCGGATCCAAGAGGAATTCGCCTCTCCCGGGGAGGACCGACAACCGGCCCCCGAAGGCGATCGTGATCTGCTAAGCGAGGTGTTTTCCCTGTTTCTCGGCACGCCCGAGGCGCCCTCGAAGCTGCCCCCGGAGGAGCTTCTCAACCGTTTGGCCGAATCGCTGAACCTGGTCTTCAGCTCCCTCAACCGCCTGGTCGGAATCATCCAATCCACGCTGATGGGCCGCCGGGGGCCGGATGAGACCATTCGTCATCTGATCCGCGACCACCTGGAAGGCGAAGACCGCATGAAATACCTGGAACGCTACATCGGGCAGATCGGACAGGCCTTCCTGCTCAGCCAGACGGCTTTTACCGCCTCGGCCGAGACGATCGTCGGCCGTCTGCTCGCAGAGCTCAGCCCGGAGGCCGTCCAGCGCGAAGAGGCGCACGGCCTGCGGTTTGGGCCCTTGCGCAAAGCCGAGAGCTTCGATCGGCTCGGCCAGAAGCACGCGCAGTGCCGAGCCTGGCTGGAGTCCGGCCGTTTCAAGGAAGACCTGCTGCGCGAGTTCGAACGCGCCTGCGAGGGCAAACTCCGCTTTGGAAACGAGAACCACAAAGGAGACGTGCGGTGAATCCCAATCTCAAATTACCGGCAGCGTTGCTCATCATCGGCCTGTTTTTCGCCTGTTCCTCTCCTCCGCCCAAAAGCGGCCCTCCGGGGCCCCAGCCGGAATGGAGCTTTGAAAAGGAGGCCATCCGCCTCTCCTTCCAGGCCGACCGGGAACTCAACCTCTACGACGGGCTCCGCCACGCGTTGTCGCTCTGCCTCTATCAGCTCAAGGATCCGAACGCCTTCAATCAACTGGCGAGCGATCGCAACGGGCTCTATGTGCTCCTCGGCTGCGAAACCTTCGACCCCAGCGTCACCAGCTTCCGCCGGATCACCGTGCAGCCCGGCCAGGAACTGGACGTCACCCTCGATCGCGGCCAGGCATCACGGTACGTCGGGATCGCCGCCGGCTACTACGGGCTGGAGCGGGAAAAAATCACCCGGCTGATCGAGATCCCGGTGGAGGTCAAGAGCACGGGGGTCATCTTCAAAGACCGCTACGCCGTCCCCGGGGGGCTGAACCTGCGCGTGGTGTTGGGACCCCAGGCGATCGAACGAGTGGAGTCGCTGCGATGAACACCGCCCTGCCGCTCCTGTGGAATCAGGGACTGTTGCTGCAGCCGCATCACTTCCAGCAACAGGAGCTTTTCCTGCAATCGCTGCTCGCGCCGTTCCATGGGCTCTCGGTCCCTTTTTTCTGGGGGACGGCTTCCCTGGAAGTGCGCGAGGCGGCGCTGGCCAACCGCGTCTTCAGCCTGACCCGGGGCCAGTTCCTCTTCCCGGACCAGACCCATCTCACCTATCCCGGCAACGCGGTTCTGGAATCACGTTCGTTCGAGGATGCCTGGCCGGAGGGCGATCAGCCCCTGAGGGTTTACCTTGGGCTCCGGCGCATGAACCTCTCCGGAAACAACGTGACGGTCCTGCCGGCCTTTACCGGTCTGCAGCGGGTGCTTACCCGATTCGCGACCCTGGCCGATGCGGAACCGGTGGCGGATCTCCACCAGGAGAGCGGCCCGGCCCAGATGCAGCGGCTGCACTATGTGCTCCGGGTGACATGGGAGTCGGAGATCGACCAGCTCGGCGAATACGTCTTCTGCCCCGTGGCGCAAGTGGAGCGCCAGGGCGACCGCATCGAGCTCTCGCGCCGGTATGCCCCGCCCAGCCTCACCCTCGCGGCCTCCCCGCTGCTGGCGCGCCTGGTTCAGGAGATCTGGGATCAGCTGGCCTCCCGGGGAAGCCAGCTCGAGTCCTATAAACGCCAGCGCGGGATTCACACTGCGGAATTCGGCGCACGCGACATGGTCTACCTCCTGGCGCTGCGCTCCCTCAACCGCTACATCCCCCTGCTGCAGCATCTCCTCGAAACCGCCGCCGTGCATCCCTGGAGCGTTTACGGCCTGCTGCGGCAGCTGATCGGCGAGCTGAGCACATTTTCGGAAACCGTGACCGCCACGGGGGCCGCGGAAGACACCCCGGGGCTGCTCGCGGGTTATGACCACCGCAACCTCTACCTCTGCTTCTCCCAGGCCCAGGCGCTGGTGTCGCGGCTGTTGGATGAAATCACGGCCGGGCCTGAATACGTCCTTCCGCTGGCATTCGACGGGACCTATTTTGCGGCCGAGCTCCAGCCGGCCATGTTCGAGGGCCACCACCGCTTCTACCTGGTGTGCACCTCCGACGCCGAGGCTCCCCAGCTGGTCCAATCCCTCACCGCGATCGCGAAGCTCTCCTCGCGAGAGACGCTGCCGATTTTGATTGCCCGGGCGCTGCCGGGCATCCGATTGAGCCATCTCGCCCTTCCGCCGCAGGAGCTGCCCCGCAGGGCCCGCTCCGTCTACTTTCAGATCGACCATTTCAGTGAACACTGGGCCCGGGTGCAGAAGGGCCTCAACCTGGCCCTTTTCTGGGATAGCGCCCCGGAGGACGCCCAGCTGGAGCTGATGATTGTCGGGAGGTCATGAGACATGCGCCTGACCGATTGCTTCGTTGAACTGGTGGCTTATGTGGCCTATTTCGCCAAAATCGCCGCCGCCAAGCAGCCGGGGTTCGAGCAGGTAAAGGCCGACGTCCAACGGTTGCTCTCGGAGACCCAGTCCCGGGCCTCCCGTGCGGGCATCTCTTCCGAGGACTACGAGGCGGCGCGGTTTGCGCTGGTCGCGTGGGTCGATGAAACCGTCATGAACAGCGCCTGGGCGCATCGCGACAAGTGGAAGCATGACCTCATGCAGCGGCGCTACTACCAGACGGCCGATGCCGGCGAGATTTTCTTCGACCGGCTGAACGCAATCGGCTTGCATCAACGCGAGCTGCGCGAAGTGTACTATCTTTGCCTCGCCATGGGATTCCAGGGCCGCTACTGCCACGAGGGCGATCACCTGTTGCTGGAGCAGCTAAAAACCTCCAACCTCAAGCTGCTGACCGGCTCCGCCTTGGGGTTGCCCTCCCTGGAAAAGAGCGAGCTCTTCCCGGAAGCCTACCCGGCCGGCGACGAGGCACCCGCTGCGCCGGCGGGCGGACGCATGCGGCTCCTCACCCTAGCGGGTCTGATCTTTCCGGTGGCGCTCTTCGCCGGTCTTTATCTCATCTACAGCTTCATCCTGAACAGCTATACAGAAGGCCTGCTGAGCAAGGTGCTCTAAATGGAGATGAAACGAACAGCGCTTGCGATTCTTAAAATCGGATTGGCCGCCGCCGCCCTGCTGCTGGTGCTCTTTCTGGTGGTCGCAGCGACCCTGTTCTTTGACTGGCCGCTGTGGGTGGCGATCTTTCTCCTGCTGGGCCTGCTGGGGGTCGGGCTGGCCGGTCTGTTGGCGCGCAAGCTCTGGCTCAAACGGCGCGAGCAGCGTTTCGTCACCCGGATGATCGAGCAGGACGAGGCCCGTGTGCGGCAGCTGGCGGATCAGGAGCGGCAGCAGTCCCAGGAGCTCCAGCAGCGCTGGCACGAGGCCATCGACGCCCTGCGGCACTCCCATCTGAAGCGGCAGGGGAATCCCCTGTACGTGCTGCCCTGGTACATGATCATCGGGGAGAGCGGTTCGGGCAAGACCACCGCCCTGCAGAGTGCCCAGCTCTCTTCGCCGTTTGCCGAGGTCCGGCGGACCTCGGGCATCTCCGGCACCCGCAACTGCGACTGGTGGTTCTATGAGCAGGCCATCTTCATCGATACCGCCGGCCGCTACGCGATCCCGGTCGACGAGGGCGCGGACAGGGAGGAGTGGCAGAAATTCCTGACCCTCCTGTCGCGCTACCGCAAAAAAGAGCCCCTCAACGGGCTGGTGGTCACCGTTGCGGCCGACAAGCTGATCGAGGCGCCGGCCGACACGCTCGAGAGTGACGGCAAAAGCATCCGTCGCCGGATGGACGAGCTGATGCGCCTTCTCGGAGCCAAATTCCCGGTGTATCTCCTGGTGACCAAGTGCGATCTGATCCAGGGCATGAGCCGGTTCTGCGAGCAGTTGCCCGCCCAGAGCCTCTCGCAGGCCATGGGCGTGGTCAACCGCTCCCTCACCTCCCAGGTGGCGGAATTCCTCGATCGCGCCGTCCGAACCATCGGCGACCGCCTGCGGGACTACCGGCTGCTGCTTTTCCACCGCGCCGGCGAAACCGCCGCGGCCGCCGGCGTCCGGCACGGCCCTGACCCGGCCCTGCTGCTCTTTCCGGAGGAGTTCGAGCGACTGCGGGCCGGGCTGGAGAAGTTCATCGGCGGCGCCTTCCAGCCCAACCCCTACCAGGAGACGCCCCTGCTGCGCGGTCTGTTTTTCAGCAGCGGCCGGCAGGAGGGACGGCCGTATTCCCATTTTCTCAAAGAGCTCGGATTGATCAGCGAGCGGGAGATGCTGCCCGGGACCAGCCGGGGCCTCTTTTTGAACGAATTTTTCACCAAGATTCTGCCCGCAGACCGGCGCCTCTTCATGCCGACCCAGCACGCGCTCTCCTGGAGCCGCTTGACCCGGAGCCTGGGACTGACGGGGTGGCTGGCGGTCGGCATCGCCGCGTGCGGCCTGTTGAGCTTCTCTTTCGTCAAGAACCTCCAGACCTTGAACGCGGTGTCACGGACCGTCCAGGTGGAGTCCTTGACGGGCGATCTGCTGGCCGACACACAGCTGATGGCCGATTTCCACAAACGGCTGGAAGGTCTCCGGCAGCAGGGCCGCAGCTGGTGGATCAGCCATTTCGGCCTGCGCCACAACGAACGCGTCGAGGCCGCCCTGCGCCAGCGTTTCGTCCAGCGCTTCCAAACCGGACTGCTGGAGCGCATCGACCAACAGATGACCGCCGCGATCGAGCAGTTTTCGACGGCAACCCCGGGCCCGCTCGTCGGGGATCATGCCGCCCATCTGGTAGGGCGAATCCTTATGCTCCAGGCCCGCCTGCGCGAGGAGGGGGTCGACGCCTTGCAGAAAATGCGCCTGCCCGTCGCCCCCCCCATCCAGGCCCAGGTGGACCGGGTGATGCTCCCCGGGGTGGAGCAGGGCTTCCATCAGCTCCATGCCGTCCACCTTGCGTGGAGCACCGACCGGGATCAGCTGAACCGCAGCCTGCGGGAGCATCAGAAACTGCTGAACCGCCTGCTGACCGATCGTCGGACCGACCTCAATTGGCTGGTGGAATGGATCGATCAGCGGGCCCAGCTGCCGGCCGTCGGCCTGGCGGAGTTCTGGCCCGAACTTGCGGCCGGCCCCGGGGCGGCGACCGTGGCCCCTGCGTTCGGCCGCTTGGGGAAAGAGGCCATCGACCGTTTCCTGCTCGATCTGCACACCGCTCTGGGGGAGGAGTTTGCCCCCAAAACGGAGCGCAGCGTCCAGGCGTTTCAAGTCTGGTACCGCCAGGCGGGGTTGAGGGCCTGGTCGGAGTTCGGCGAAGCCTTCGCCAAGGTCCCCGGCCAGCTCAAAGGGCCGGAGGTGTTCCAGCGGGCGGCGTCCCGCATGGGCTCGGATCAGAACCCCTATTTTCTCCTGCTCGAGCGCATGGCCGCCGAACTGAGGCCCTTTGCGGAGGCCGCCGATCTTCCCCCCTGGGCGCAGCGGCTGTTCGAGTTCACCGCCGCCAGGCAGGCCGCAGCGCTCCTGGACACCGCCGGAACCGCACCGGCCGGTGTGCTGCAGAAGGCGGCCGAGGAGCTCAAAGCCAAGGCCGCGCAGCTTGAAAAAGGCAAGGAGGCCAGGCCCGATGCCCTGGCGGCCGGCAAGGCGCGGCTGGCCGAAGCCCAGCATTTTAAAGACTACCAGAAACACCTGGCAGCCGCCGCTGGGGCGGCGGTGTCCCGGGAGGCGGCCTACCAGGCCGCCGCGGTGATGTACCGGGAGGACCCGGCGACCAGCCAGTCTCCCTTTCACCAGGCCGTGCGCTCGGCCAACGCTTTCAGGGCTGCCATGCCGGCGATGAAGCTCGAGCCGAAGGTTTTCTGGGATCTGGCGCTCGGCCCGCTCGAATTTCTTAAGATCCACATCTCCGAGGAGGCCGGCTGCCAGCTGCAAGCCCTCTGGGAGAAAGATGTCCTGCTGCCTGCCCGCGGGATCAGTGACCGGAACGAATTGGCCCAAGTGCTCCTGGAACCGCAGGGCCCGGTGGCGAAGTTCATGAGCGGCCCCGCTGCCCCGTTCGTCGATCAAAGCATCAGCCGCGGAGGGTACCATCCCAAGCGGGTCCAGGGGGTGAGCCTGACCTTCGCTCCCGATTTCTTCACCTTCCTCAACCGGGGGGCACGGGCCCCCAGGCCCTCGCGGGAGAGTTATATGGTCAGCCTCGAGGCGAAGCCGACCCATGCCAACCCCGAAGCCCGCATTCAGCCCGCCGCCACCCGGCTGGAAGTGAAGTGCGCCGACAAGCGCTATGTGCTGGTCAACCGGAATTTTCCCGTAATGCAGGTCTTCAACTGGTCGGCGCAGACCTGCGGGGATGTCCTCTTTCAGATCGAGGTCGGCAACCTGCTCCTGACCCGCGAATACGGCGGCCCCCAGGGGTTTCCGCGTTTCCTGCAGGAATTCCAGCGCGGGGAGCGCATCTTCACCCCTAAAGATTTTCCGGGCGAGGGAAACGCACTCCAGAGCCTGGGGATCAACACGATTACGGTGAGATACGCGATCAGCGGCCATGAACCGGTGATCCAACTGCTGAGTGCGGCCCCGGCCCGTGTGCCGACCCAGATTGTGCAATGCATCGACCGATGAGCCGACTTTCCGCCTGGCGCTGGTTTGCCCTCGGCAAGCACCCCTGCGCACCGGATTTTTTCCGCGTGGGGAACGTGTTCGACCTTTCGCGGTCGTTGGAGGAGTGGATAGAGGCGGGCTTCAGCCGCATCCACGAGAAGCGCTTCTCCCTGCCGGCCATGAAGGCCTTCCGCTTCTGGGCTCAGGGGGCCCCATCCGGCGGGATCTGCGGCGGAATCGTGAGGGACAGCACGGACAAGCTCGGCCGGCCCTACCCTTTTCTGGCGGCGGGAACCGGACCGCTGCCGGGATGGGAGCAGGCCTGGGACCTGGTCCCGATGGCGCTGGAGGGCTGCTGGCGGCAGATGGAGCGCCTGGCCGCCCGCTCCTTCGGATTGCTGCCGGAGCTTGAAGCGGAGCTGCTGGGATGGGCGCCGCCCGCAGCCGACTGGACCCGGTGCCGTGCCGCGCGC
>JALOOS010000258.1 GCA_025454275.1 Desulfobacterales bacterium
GCGGCGTTCTCCGGGTGGAACTCCTGGTGCGCCATGCCGGGGAAGCGCGCCTTGTCGCTCGTGCTGACCATCCGGGTGTGGTAGCAGGCGGCGACCGTGCCGAGCGAGGGCATGATGCACTGGTAGTCCACGATCATCATGTCGACCGCGCCGGTGGCGAGCACGAGCTCGGTGGTGAGGTGGTTTCCGGCCATGGGGATCCCGGCCCGCATCAGCAGCTCGTTTCCGGTGCAGCAGACCCCCGCGAGGTTGATCCCCCCGGCGCCCTTGTCTTTCGCCATTTGGATCAGGCCGGGGTCCTGGCAGGCCTGGAGCAGCATCTCCGAGACCACGGGGTTGTGGCCGTGGACCACGATGTTGACCTGGTCCTTCCGGAGGACCCCGGCGTTGACCCGCGTGAGGCCCGGGTGCGGGGTGCCGAAGAGGATGTCGGAGACCTCGGTGGCGATCATCGACCCGCCCCAGCCGTCGGAGAGGGAATTGCGGATCGCATGCAGGAGCAGGCTCTTCCAGTCGTTGTCGACCCCCATGTGGGTGCGGTGCATCATCTCCGAGGTTTCGCGGTCGATCCCGCGGGGGGTGACCCCGAGGGTGCGCCAGAGCTCCCGGCGCTTGGCCGGGGCGCGCCGGAGGAGGGTCAGCTCTTTTTTGCGGGTGCCGTACTCCTCGGCCATGGCGTCGGCCAGCCCGGCGGCGATCCGCTCAGGGGGGGTGCCGTCGGCGGCCACCCCGAACTCGGCCGCCACCCGTTTCAGTTTTTCGACATCCCGCAGGCGGTATCCCGGCGCCTCGCCGGCGGCGACCTTGGCGAGCACCTCGACCAGGTCGCGGCCGTGGTCCGAGTGCGAGGCGGCCCCGGCCGCGATCATCCGGCCGAGGTTGCGGGCCACGATGATGTCCGCATCTGCGCCGCACACCCCGCGCTGAGGCCCTTCGCCGAAGGGGTCGATGCGGCAGGGGCCCATGACGCAGATCCGGCAGCTCAGCCCCATCTCGCAGTAACCGCAGTTGGGCTGCTGGGCCTGGAACCGGTCCCAGACGCTTTCAACCCCGTCGCGTTCCATTTTCCTGAGCAACAGCCGGCCGTCCTCCGTGATGGTATGGCGTGCATAGGTGTCGTTCATCGCCGCCTCCTTATCTGGCTATCTCGATCTGTTGGCGTTTGATGGCGTTGAGCAGCGTAAACCCCGGCGAGAGTTCGACCTGGGCCGCCCCGGCCGAGACCGTGCGGGCGACCTCGTCGGTTTTGCGCTTGAGCGCGGCCGACTTCTCCTCGAAGCGCAGCGCCCCGGTTTTGCAGACCTCAACGCAGGCGGGGATCAGCCCCGCCTGCTGGCGTTCGGAGCAGTTGTCGCATTTGACCGCAACGCTCTTGCCGGGCGGCGCCAGGGGATCCTCGTGGTAGCGGATCACGCCGAAGGGGCAGGCCATGGCGCACGAGGCGCAGTTGATGCAGCGCGAGGGGTCGATGAGGACCGTGTTCGTCTCGGCGCGGCGGGAGATGGCCCCGGGCAGGCAGGCGAAGAGGCACGGCGCCGGGTCGCAGTGCCGGCAGCGGTTGGGAAATCCCTCCTGGTAGAGCCCCACCCCGACGTGGACCCGCGGCCGCGGGCGCGGGGTCTCGAGCGTCGCCGGGAACAGGCTCTTGGAGCGCGAGTGCGCCACGGCGCAGGCGGCCATGCACTGCATGCACCCCACGCAGCGTTCCGGTTGAACCACGACCTCCTTCATACCTCCTCCTTTCGGGTTGGGCGGCTCCGGCAGGCGTGCCGGGCGCCCTTTCCGTGAACGATATCGGGACCTCCCTTCCCCACTCGCTCCTGCCCCCCCTCCGTGGTCGGGAACAGTCCGGGCCGAGGGAGGCGCGGGCCGGGTCAGGTCCGGATCAGCTGTTTGAAATTGAAGTCCGGGGCCAGCAGCGCCGCCCGCGGCGCCCGCACGGGGGTTTCGCTCTGGATGAGGGACATCAGGACGCCGGCCTGTTCGATGGCGTTCACCATCACCATGCCGGCCAGCCGGTCGCCGCGGAAGACGAGCTTGCGGTAGGACCGGTTCCGGCGGTCCGAGGCCGCAAGAACCTCGAAGGCGTCCGGCGGCTGCGGCGTCACGAGGCCTGCCGCGGCCACATCCAAGCCGAAGATCCGGATCACGTTGCGGCTGAGACTGCCCTTGTAGGCGACCGGCCGCCCCGCCATGTTCATGCCCGCGATCCGCCCCTGGGCGACTGCTTCGGGCCAGATCGCGTTGACCCAGGGCATCCGGCGCGCGATGTCGACGAACTCGGCGACGTCGCCGGCCGCGTAGACCCCGGGGGCCGAAGTCTCCATGTGCCGGTCCACGAGAATCCCGGCGTCGACCCGGATCTTCTCGGGCGGGAGGAACCCGCGCGCGGGGAAGACCCCCTTGCCGATCACCACCATGTCGCAGGCGATAACGCCGCCGTCGGAAAGGTGGGCCTGGCGCACGCGCCCCGTCCCCTCGAAGGCCGTGGCCTCGACGCCGATCCGCACCTCGAGCCCGTGCGCGGACATCTCCTCCCGGATCCTGCGGCCGGCCTCGGCATCCACCTGCATCGACAAGGGGTGGCCCGAGGCGATCAGCATGGTCACCGGGATCCCGCGGCGCAGCAGGCCGTAGGCGGCCTTGAAGCCGACGAGCCCGCCCCCCAGCACGAGCGCGCGGCGCACCTCCGGGAGCGCCGCGAGCATCCGGCGCACATGGTCGGCGGTGCGCATGAAGAAGATGTTTTCCAGCCCGGCCCCCTCGGCGCGGATGCGCCGGGGATCCGCCCCGGACGCGATCAGGAGCTTGTCGTAGGCGAAGCTCCGGCCGTCCACGAAGACGCGGCGGTTGTCCACATCGAGGGAGGTGACCCGCCGCCCGAGGACCGGCTCGATCGCCAGCTCCTCGTAAAAGCGCGCCGGGCGGATGGGGAGCTTTTCGGGGGGGACCGAGCCTTCCAGCACCATGCTGATCATGGGGCGGCAGTAGGGCGGCAGGGCTTCATCCGAAATGAGGGTGACGGCGGCGGCGGGATCCAGGCGGCGAAGGGTCTCGGCGGCCTGGATGCCGGCGACACCGTTTCCGATGATGAGGTGGCGCATGTTAGCTTCCCTTTCGATCGACGCTTCCCCATCCCTCTGCAAAAGAAGGGATGCGGGCCGGGTGAAGACGCACGAACAAGGTGAAGCTAAAAGTCCGCGATGCGGAATACGCGGATGGCTTTGATCATGCCAACCCGGCCCGGCAAAGTCAAGGCCGCCGCGATTCCGGGCCGCGGAACGGGTGGACCGGGGATGAAGATGGGGGCAGACGGCAGCCGGGGATGAAGATGCGGGCAGACGGCAGCGCCTATGCGGTGAATCCGGCCGCAGGGAGCCGAATCAGGCGGCCGAAGAGAGGATCTCGGTCAGGACCTGGTGCCGGCGGGCCGCGGAGCGGTGGCGCAGGAGGGCGCTCCCCGGCAGGGGTGGCGGGGGAGAGGGCCCGTCGCCGGGCAGCCGCTGCAGGCGGCCCGGGCGCAACAGATAGGGCAGGCGGTGGTTGCCGGTCGCGGACTTCAGCCACGCGGCCGCTGCGGCGACCTCATCCGGGCTCAGGCAGCGAGGCCCCGCGGGGGCGGATGCCTCCGGCGGCGGAGGATCCACCCGGGTTTCAAACCGGTGTTCGGGAAACCGCGTCACCAGGGCCATCGAGGATTCGATCCCCCCCAGG
>JALOOS010000259.1 GCA_025454275.1 Desulfobacterales bacterium
AGCCGTCGAAGTCCGAACGCGTAACCAGCCTCATTGCTCCACCCCCGCCGAATTTGAGCCCCACAACAGGGTGCGGCCCCTTGGATAGATATCGGCCGGCAGGAGCCAAACTTTAGCCTTAGAAAAGGGGCCAAGGGGAAAGATGAAGGGGCCAAGGGTTCGAGGGGAAATGCAAACATAGCCGGATTTCAGAGTCACGAGTAACGAGTAAAAACCCAAGTCATCTTCGGTTCACTTGAACCCTCGACCCCTTGGACCCTCGAACCCTTTTTTTTTTCACCTCAGCTCGATCTCGCGGAAGGGGATGTTCAGCGAGGAGGCCATGGCCTTGAGATCCTCCTCGAGGGTGATCGCTTTTCCGCCGGGTTTCGCGACCGGTGTGCTCTTGTCGGCCACCACGTGGACCTGGAGCTTGCGCGGGTCCAACAGCCGGCCGGCGATCTGAACGAGCTCCTCACCGGTCGCCGCGGCGAAGGCATCCTGAATGCGGCCGAGGGTGTCGAGCGGCTCCCCGCGCAGAAGGTAGCGGGCGTAGGCCTGGACCAGGTCGCTTTTCGTGTCCAGGTTGAAAACGAAACTGTTCAGCAGATCCAGCCGCTTGCGCTCGAGCTCACGCTCCGGAACCGAGCGGCGCAGGGATTCCATGATCCGCAGCGTCTCGAGCGCCGCCTCGGCCGCCTTGTCGCCCTGGCAGTTGATCGAGCCGATGAGAAGTCCGGCGCGCCACTTGAACGTCTGATAGAACCCCGCCGAGTAAACGAAACCGAGATCATCCCGGAGGCGGGTGTACATGAGCGAGTCGCCTCCGCCGAAGAGATTCATCAGCAGGTTGAGCTTCCAGTAGTCCGGATCGGTGCGCAGCAGCCCCGGAAGCTTCATCATGACCTGGGACTGGGCCTGCCCGGGTTTATGAATCAGGGTCACGACCGGCGGGGTCGCGGCCGGGGCCGGCAGATCGCGCAGCGGCGGAGACGCCTGCGGGAAGGCCTGCATGAAGCGCTCGATATCGGCGGCCGCCTGCGTGCGGGAGAGGTCGCCGGCAACGGCGACCACCATGTTGGCCGGCACGAAATAGGCGCCGATGAAATTTTTCAACTGCTCGCGGGTGATCGCCGGAAGACTCGCCACGGCGGCGAGGGGGTCCCGCCCGTAGGGGTGGCCCTTGAAGTGCCAGATCGCCGCCTCACGCATGGCGACCGCCCCCGCGCTCTCCCCCTCGCGGGTGAGGGATACGATCTCCTGCCGCCGGGCGACATCCAGGACCTGCGAATCGAAACGCGGGCGGGTGAGTACCTCCTGGAGGATCTCAAGCCCCCGCCGCCAGTCGGTACTCAGGACCGAGAGCCGCACCACCGTCTCCTCCTCGCCGGCGCTCACGCTCATCTGGATCGCATTGTCGTCCAGAAGGAGCGCAAGCGCATCGGGATCGAGAGACTCGGTGCCGCCGCGGATGATGGACTCGCTCAAGAGATCGGTCAGACCCGCTTCCGCCTCCCGCAGGTCGACCGCCCCGGCCTTGATGAAAATGCTCATCTCGACCAGGGGCAGCTCCGGGTCGGAGAGGAAGAAGACGGGGGCGCCGGCGGCGGTGAACCTCTCGGCGGCCGGGTATTCGACCCGGCGGGGTTCACGTTTGAAGGACAAGGGGTGCTTCCAGCCTTTCGGCGTGGGGTGGGCGGAGAGGTTTTCGAAGCTGCCGGTCGACAGCCCGGCCCGGTCGGCGGCGGACCCGCCGATCGAACGCACTTCGGTGTAGGCCTCGGCCGGCCGGCCCGAATCGCCTCCCGGCAGGATGTAGACCGTGGTTCGCTTTTCCGGTGCGAGATAGGTCTGAGCCGCCCGCCGGATCTCCTCGGCGGTGACCGCATCCATTCGCTCCAGGTATCCGCCGAGGTAACGCCAGCCCACCTGGACCTCCAGGCTGGCCAAGGTCCCGGCCACGCTCTCGTTTGAGCGCAGCCGGTCGATGAAATCGCGGCGGTTGAGCTTTTTGATGCGCTCGAGCTCCCGCTCGGAGACGAGCTCGGTACGCAGCCGCTCGACCTCGGCCAGGAGCAGGGCCTCCAGCCCTTCGCTGGCCTGCCGGTAGGCCTCGCGCCGTTCGGCGTCGCTCAGGCCGGGCGTGCGCAGCGCCTCCGGCTCGTTGGGCGATCCGCCCAGGACGAAGAGCCCGCCGTAACGGTTGTCGGGGTTTCCGGCCCAGGCCTGGACGGCCAGCCCCCGGTTGACGATCTGCTGGGTGAGCCGGGCGCTGCGCCCCTGGCTGAGCACCATGGCCAGCGCATCGAGCGCGAAGAAGTCCGGGCTGCTCATGGGGGCGCCGTGGAAGCCGATCCGCACCACCGGCGTGCGCGCGCCTTCCAGAAACCGCACGCTCTTGCGGGGGCCCTGCTGCGGCGGTTCGGCCGTGACGGTCTCCGGCGCACGGCTTCCGGCCGGGTAGCGCTCGAAGTAGGTCTCGGCCAGTTTCCGGGCCTGGTCGACGGTCAGGTCCCCCACGAGAACACAGACGGCGTTGGCGGGGTTGTAGAATCGCCGGTGGAAATCGACGGCGTCCTGAGTGCGGTAGCGCTCCATGTCGGACTTCCAGCCGATGACCGGGTTGCGGTAGGGGTGGGCCGTGTAGGCCGTGGCATAAAGGTCGAGCCAGGCGGCCCCCTGGGGGTTGTTCACGTAGCGGAAGGCCCATTCGCGCTGGACCACCTCCTTCTCGACGTAGAACTCGCGCCAGGAGGGCTCGAAGAGCTGCTCGCTGATGATCGAGAACCACTGCTCGAGCATGTCGGCGGGCACGGAGGCCAGGTACTGGGTCTGATCGTTGCTGGTGAAGGCGTTGACCCCGACCGCCCCGTTGCGGCCGAGCTGGGAGGAGAAGGCCTGGGGCACATAGAGTTTCTGGGCCTCGAGCCGGAGGGTCTCCATTTCGGCCAGCTTGGCCCGGATCAGCGCCGCATCCGGCGACCGCTTGGCCTGCTCCGCGAGGACGACGTTATAGGCGGCGTCGATCCGTTTTTGAAGCGCCTCGTCTTTTTGCGGATCGGTCGTGCCGAAATTCCGGGTGCCCTTGAACATCATGTGCTCGAGCATGTGGGCGATCCCCGTCCGCCCGGCATCCTCCAGGGCCGAGCCGGCGCGGATGGCGAGGCGCACCGACACCTGGGGGGTCGCCGGCCGCTCCACCACGAGGAACAGCATTCCGTTCTTGAGCGCGAACTCCTTGACATCCAGGTGGATGTTGAGACCGGGATCGGCGGCAGCGGCCGCCGTCGCCAGGAAGAAGGTGAGCACGAGACCGGTCGTGATTCTCGCAAAC
>JALOOS010000032.1 GCA_025454275.1 Desulfobacterales bacterium
GGCCTCCAAATTCTCCATGCTGCTGATGAACGTCAGCGGCAGCAGCATCCTCATGGCCACCCTTCTCACCGGGATCTTCAGCCTGATCCTGGGGATGGGCGTGCCGCCGGTCGCCACCTACGTGCTGACCTCGGCCCTCACGGCCCCCACCATCCAGAAGCTCGCGGTCATCAACGGAATCCCGGAAGAGGCGGCCCTGCTGGCCACCCATATGTTCCTGTTCTATTACGCCGTGCTGGCCGAAGTCACTCCGCCCGTCGCCCTCTCGGCCTATGCGGCGGCGGCCGTGATGGGGACCGAACCGATCAAGACCGGGGTCTTCGCGGCCCGGGTGGCCATACCCAAATATCTGATCGGGATCACCTTCATCTTATCGTTCAGCGGAACCGGGCTGCTGATCATCCCCATGGTGCAGACCCTGGCCTCCGGCGATGCCGTCATCCAGATCATCCTGCGGTATCTGGTGACGATCATCGGCGTGATCTTCTTGAATGTGGCCGTGGTGGGATATTTCTTCGGCGATATCGGGCGGGCGGCGCGCTATGGGGTCGGCGCGAGCGCCGTGATGCTCTTCTTCCCCTCCACCGAAACCGATGTGATCGGCTGCACGATCATCGCCGCGTTCGTCGTCAAACAGTGGGTCGCCCATCGCCGCGTGCGCCGTGCCTCCTCGGCCGGCGAAACCGCGGCGGGGCCGAACTGAGGCCGACCATCATCCCGACGATTCCCCATCGGCCTTGACGCCGCCGTAAAACAGACCAATTCTATCCCATCCAAGGTAGTCAGCGTATCGCCGGGAGAGACCCCGCCTGGCGGAGCCGCAACGGCACAGCGGCCGGGTCGCCGATCCCAATGGCAGGAGGCGCATCCAGCAGCAGCGGGCGTTTCGACACGATCTTATCCCGCCGGCCCCTGCCCGTCGCCCCGGCTGATACAACCATCCTCATGAAACAAGCCGCGCAAGAAGCCAAGATGATGGGATGTCATGAAAGAGCCCTCCCCGAAACTCCACCGCATCGCCGATGAGAACACGGCCTTGCGTGTCATCTTAGAAGGCACGGCCACGGCGACCGGCGAGCGCTTTTTCGAAGAGCTGGTGGTCAGCCTCGCCACGGCGCTGGGGACCCACGGCGCTTGGGTGGCGGAGTACTTGGAAGAGCGCCACCAGCTGCGAGCGCTGGCGTTTTGGGCCGATGGCCGGATGATCCGGGACCACCTCATGGATATCCAGGGGACTCCCTGCGAGGCGGTGATCCGGAGCACGTCCCTGGTGCATTGCCCGGACCATCTGATCGACCTTTTTCCAGCGGCCCCCGGTCTAGCGGGCTCGAGGGCGGTCAGCTACCTCGGGGCGCCCCTGCTGGACCCGTCGGGCAAGGTGACGGGAAACCTCGCCGTCCTCGACACTCGGCCGATGCCGGATGCCCCCCACACCAGGGCCGTTTTCCAGATCTTCGCCGCCCGCGCCGCGGCCGAACTCCAGCGCCTGAAGGCTGAGCGGCAGCTGCGCCAAAGCGAGGAGAAGTTCCGGCGGATCATCGCGACCACGGCCGAGGGGTTCATACTTCTTGATAAAAATTTCGTGATCACAGAGGTGAACCATGCCTTCTGCGAAATGGTCGGATACCGCCGGGATGAAATTATCGGCCACACGCCCTTGAAATTCGCCGCAGCCGATTACCGGCAATTTTTGAGAATCAACCGGGACGGGTTCTTCGCCCGGGGCCGCTCCGGAGCGGAGGCCGCGGTCATGACCCGGACGGGTCGGATCGTTCCGGTCCTCATTCAGGCCGATGCGTTGCGTGACGGGCAGGGTGAAGTCATCGGCAATATGGTCTTCGTAATCGACATGACCCAGCAGAAGAGGTCCCTGGCGCTGGCCGCCGAGGTGCAAAGAAGCCTGCTACCCCAAGAGCCGCCCGCCGTGGAGGGGCTGGACATCGCCGGCCGCACCCTGAGCTGCGAGGAGATCGGCGGGGACTACTTCGACTACCTGTACGGCCGAGAATGCCCTGGGGACCGCATCAGCCTCGTTGTCGGAGACGTGGCCGGGCACGGGATCGACGCCGCGCTGCTGATGACGACCGCCCGCGCCTTTCTGCGGATGCGCGCCTCCCAATGCGGGAGCATCTCCCAGATCGTGACCGAGATGAACCGGCATCTGGCGCACGACGTCAACGACTCGGGCCGTTTCATGACGCTCTCCTACGTTCGACTCGATGCCGCATCCGGCTCGCTCCAATGGATCCGGGCCGGACACCCGCCTGCGCTGATCTACGACCCGGAACACGACCGGTTCAGAGAACTCATGGGCGAGGGCCTGCCGCTGGGGGTGGACCCGAATTTTCAGTACACCGAGTATGCGCAAACCTCCCTCGCCCCCGGGCAGCTGATCCTGGTCGGCACCGACGGGATCTGGGAGTCCGAGGACCGCAACGGTGGCGCATACGGGAAGATGCGGTTCCATGAAGTGGTGCGCCGACACGCGGCCGAGCCCGCCCAGGCGCTCCTCGAGGCCGTCTACGCCGACATCAAAACCTTCACCGCAGGGGCCCTGCCGCAGGACGACATCACCCTGGTGGTCGTCAAAAGAACGGACCCCCTCGCCGCCTCAGCCGACTGGCAAATTTAGCATCGCCGCTGTCGTCGCGCTTCGCAATTGACTTGCCCGGGGAAATCTATTACTCCGCTCAAAAAAGCTCGAAAACAGAGGGGTTGCTCCGTTGGGCGATGCGGCCGCAACCGGGCGGCGGGATGGCGGATCGGATTCGATGCGGGCCTGATTGCCGGCTGCACCGGGGGTGGTTTCACCACCTCGGATCACGGTTGCGGGCAAGCCGGGAGGTTGAATCGAACGCGCCGCAACCGGAATCGGTGGTGCGCACGTGCGCGAGGCCCGCCATGCCGCCGGGGCGGGACCTTCAGCCGTCGGGCGGGGGGATGCGGCCACTTCTGACACCAGAATTCGGGACACTATCATCGGGAGGTGCAAGATGGGCGGCGTTCGCGGCTTTTTATGTTGGGCAATCGCACTGTTGGCGGGACTGGGGCACGGAACGGCTTGCGCCTACGATCTGCCCGCCGTAAACCTGGGGGCCACCAGCTTCATGGACGGCGGCCCGCCGTCCGGCCCGGGGCTGTATCTCTCGCAGTATTTCCAATATTACACCTCCAACAAGTTCACCGACTCCAAGGGGGACAAACTGCTTCCCGGCAGCGCCAACGAAGAGCTGGATGTCTGGGTCAGCCTGACGCAGATGATCTACCAATCCGACCAGGCGCTGCTCTTCGGCGGCAAATGGGGGTTGAACCTCATCGTGCCGCTGGTCAGCTTCGACCTCGACTACGGCAACAACGGACCCTATCCCGAAGACAACGGGGCCGGCCTCGGCGACGTGAACGCGGGCGTGTTTCTCCAGTGGGATCCCGTCATGGGCCCCAGGGGGCCGATCTTCATGCACCGGATCGAGCTGACGTTCCTCCTGCCGACCGGCAAGTACGACTCGGAAAAGGAGCTCAACCCCGGCAGCAACTTCTTCAGCTTCAACCCATACTGGTCGGGGACCCTCTTCCTGACGCCGGAGTGGACCTTCTCGACGCGGATCCACTATCTTTACAACTTCAAAAACAATGACCCGAACCGCGCCTTCGCCGGCGCCGGCGACTCCCAGGCCGGCCAGGCCGTGCACCTCAATTTCGCCACCTCCTACGGGGTGCTGCCGAACCTCAAACTCGGCATCAACGGCTACTACCTGAAACAGTTCACCGATCTCGAAGTCGACGGCGACAGCGTCGACAACAGCCGGGAGCAGGTATTCGCGATCGGGCCCGGTCTGCTGTGGATGATCAACAAGGATGCCTCCCTTTTCCTGAACATGTACGTTGAATCGATGGCCGAAAACCGGCCGGAGGGCGAGCGTTTCAATCTGCGCTTCGTCTATCACTTCTAAACCCCTCCGCACGCCCGCTGGTTTCGCTGCGGCGGCTGAACCTGCCCAGGGATGACCGAACGGGGTCATCCCTGACCGGCGGCCTCAGCGAACAGCACCGTCCGCCCCCACCGCACGCCCCCGCCGTGCCGCACGCGAGCCGGCCCACCGCCTCCGACGGCCGATGCAATAATTTAAGCTTTTGAAAAATCGGCCGAAAACAAAACCAAGAGGACTCGCCCGCGGCGGCGCGGAGCGCCCGACGAAACACGGTGAGGGGCCCATTGAGCGGCATCGACGCGTTTGATTCCAACCAGGTGATCGGAACGACCTTGGGCAGCGCCACCATTCTCCGGGAACTGGCGCGCGGCTCCATGGGGGTTGTGCTGGCCGCCTACCAGCAGAGCCTGAAGCGCCGGATCGCGGTCAAGCTCTTGCCCAAGAGCATGTACACCGCAGAGTCCCTGCGGCTCTTCGAGCAGGAGGCCGAGGCGGTGGCGGGATTGTCGCACCCGAACATCGTGCCGATCTACGAAATCGGCGAAACACCGGATTTCAGGTGGTTTACCATGCAGCTCATCGAGGGGGAGAGCCTGGCGGAGATGCTTCGAAAAACCGCCTTGAACCCGGTCCCGTCGCGGCGCAGCCTGCCGACCCGGACCGCACTGGCCATGGCCCGGCAGATTCTCGGGGCCTTGAGCTATGCCCACCGCCGCCAGGTGGTGCATCGGGATGTCAAGCCCGAAAATATCCTGGTCACCGCCGAGCCGCGCATCCCCGTGATCACCGACTTCGGCATCTCGCGGATCGTCAGCGCCAAGACCGACGCCATGACAACCGCCCGCGGAAGCCCGCTCTACATGGCGCCGGAGCAGATCCTCAGCCCTGAAATAGACTTCCGGGCGGACATCTACGCCGCCGGCGTTCTCCTGTTCCGCCTCCTGGTCGAAACGCTGCCCCTCATCGCGCATGCATCGGCCGACGAGCTGCTGGCGGCCAAGGTGTCCGGCAGGAGCATCTTCACCTGCACCCCCTCCCAGGCCAACCCGCGGCTCAACCGCGACGTGGACGCCCTGGTGGCGAAGTCTACGGCCCAGGATCCATCCGACCGCTACGGCTCCTGCCGGGAGGTTCTGACGGCGCTCGAGGAGTACGAGCGCAAGCACCTGGGATCGCACTGACCATGCGCGACACGACCGCGATCAAAAAAGGGTATCACAAGGCTGGCAAGTCCTTTGTGCTCCTGTTCAACCGGGTTTCGATGTACGGCCCGGAGCACCCGTTTTCGGTGCAGGCGGTCGACGACTTCTTCCGTTCGATCCAGGATCTGCTCAAAGCCAGCTCGCCGGTGGTGTTGATCTACACGCGCAAGCAGTTCTTCATTGAAGATGAGCCCCTGGACCCGAGCCTGAACACATTCAAGATCTCCGCGCATTTCAAGAAAACCGATGTCAGCTCCATCTCGATCGAAAACGGCCTGGATCGAAACGAGGTGGAAACCTTCATCCGGATTTTTCTCGACGCCCGCCGCTACCCCGGCGCCGAGGAGATGCGGGCCGCCGCAGCGGCGCGCCAAGTCCAGCACATCAAGATCAACCACGTCTTCTATCAGAAAATGACCGCGGACGAAGAGGTCGTCTCGAAATCCGCGGCGGCCAAAACCTCGCAGCTCAGCGACGAGCTCGACACCTCCCGCGAGACCCAAGATGCCTTGAGCATGATCGCCGGCAAGCTGCTGATAGAGGAGCTGGACCAGGGGGTGTCGCTCAAAAGCCTGCTGGCGGACCCCGAGGCCCTCTCCCGGCGGATGGTGTCAGAGGGCCCGGCCGAAGGCCATGCGGGCGGATCGGGCCATGGCAGTGGGGATGGCCCGCCTTCGGTGGCCGGCCGCTTGCGTGCCCTGGGAGAGCAGATCCGCAGCGTGCTCTCCGGCAGCGCCCCCGTCGCGCTGCCGGAGATAGCGGAAGCCCTGGTGCGGATGAAACGCGAGCTTTTCAGGGAGATAGAGGCCCGCAGGGCCATCGGCGTATTCCTGGAGCCGGCCGATGAAATTCGGGAGCAGGCCGATTCACTCACCGACACGGTCGTCCTGGAGTTGGTCCGCAAAGCCTACGAGCAGGGAAACACACCGGTCGAACGGCTCGCCTTCCTCTTGCAGCGGATCGTCCCCGAACCCGAGGAGCTCGCGCGTCTTCTGCCCCGAATCCGCGGGTGCCTGATGGCGGAGGGCATGTCGCTGGCGGACTTCTCGAGGCTGATCCAGCAACTGGGGACGGACCGGCAAAACGACGGCGTCGTCCAGGCCGTCAATCGGGCCGCAGAGGAGATCGGGGCCGACGGCGGTGAACTCCTGGAGCGGTTGAAATCCGACCCCGCCGGCTTCACGCGGCTCTTATATCTGGCATCCGCCATCGAAAAGGAGTCCGGCAGTTCACGGACGCTGAGCGACATCCTGGTCGACCACCTGGAGCGCATGGCCTCCCGGCTGGTGAGCCGGCAGTCCGGGGAGGAGCCGTCGGCGCGCGCGGACCTTTTGCGCCGGATGATCCTGCAGCTGCACTCCGGCATGGTGCAGGGCCTGCAGGCGGGCGGGGTCGACGCGCAGCTCGTCGGAGAGGTCGAAGAGCGGCTTAGGCAGCGGCTCGAGGCCAGCGTCGAGGCGATTCGCTCCGAGCTCTCGGAATACAAGGCGGCCTTGAAGACCGATCGGCCGGAGCGGCGGACGCTGTTGCAGGACCTGGAGGAGAGCCTCGCTGAGGGCCATGCGCTCAAACCGGTCCTGCAACAGGTCAGCGCCCACTTCCGGGAGCAGCGCCTGGACCCGAACGATTTCCAAAAAATCTACGAGCGGATCGAAGCGGCCCGCCGGCAGCAGCGTCGGGCCGAAAAAAAGATCGACGAAATCGTCTTCGGCAAGCGGCAGACGCTCACCCTGCTCGAGATCGAGCTGGCGCGCGCCACCCGCTACGGAACCGACCTCTGCGCGGTATCCTTTTCGGTCTACAAGGCGGCTGATCGGAAATCGGGCGGCAGCCGCGAGCCGGCCCCGATCGAGGCCACCACCGCGCTTTTGCGCAAGCTGAGGGACAAGCTCCGCAACACGGATTGGATCGGGATCCTGAACCAGCGGCTGTTCTTGGCGGTGATGCCGATGACCACCGTCAAAGAGGCGCATCTGGCGTCGCGCCGCCTGCTGAAGTCGCTCAACGCCGAACCCGTTGTCGTCTCCGGCCGCCCCGTCCCGTTCAAACTGGCCGGCTCCGTCATCCATTTCGACCACCGACAGACCCCTGACGTCCGTGCCTTCATTCAATTGGCCGAGTCGGGGCATGCGGAGATGGCCCACCGGCTTCGCAACCTTCAGGACTTCATGTGACCCGCAGCGAGGGCTGACTCCATATGGCGACACTCGAATTGAGCTACAGCGGCAAGCGCTTGGAAAACTTCCCGATCGGCATGGGCGACACCTTCATGATCGGGCGCCAAAACGCCAACGACATCGTGATCGACAACCTGGCGGTATCCTTTCACCATGCTAAAATCGAGTCGATCGGGGATGAGTTCCTGCTGATCGATCTGCACAGCGAAAACGGCACCTTCGTCAACGAGCGGCGCATCAAAGCCCACTGGCTCAGCGACGGCGACCTGATCACGATCGGCAAGCACACCTTGCGCTTCGCCTGCCCCCTCTCCCAGGGGCTGCCGGACGCGCTCTCGCCGTCGATCATCGAAACAATGCAGATGGACACCCGCAGATTCCGCGAGCTGCTCAAGAAGAACGGCCTGAAGGCCGCCGCGGGGGCCGATGCCCGCAACGCGGCGCCCCACGTGCTGGCCTTCCTGACCGAACGCCGCAAGGAGCTCCCGCTGGGCGATCGACCGGTCCGCATCGGCAGGGAGAAGACCGCCGACATCGTAGTCCGCGGACTCTTCGTCGCGGCAACCGCCGCGGTGATCAACCGTCTGGAAGATGGGTGGTACATCAGCCGCGTCGGAGGCTTGGCCCGGGTGAAGGTCAACGGCGAGGCCGTCCGCAGCGCGGTCAAACTGAACCGCCTGGACATTGTCTCCCTGGCCCGGACGAAAATGCAGTTCCTCGTGCGCCCGTAAGCCGCGCTCGCGACCGCACCGGCCGCAACGGCACTATTTCGCCTCGGTCGGAAACCCCCTTTTTTTCCACTCGTCCCAGCCGCCTTTCAGGGCGAACACCCTGGGGTAGCCCGACTCCGCCATCCGCAGCGCAAGACTTGCGCTGGAGCCTTCGTTCTTTCAGGCGCAATACAGCACGATGGTCTTGGCTTTGGGGTATTTGGCCGCCCATCCCTCGAAGTCGCGATAGTTCTCGCGCTCGGCCCCCTGGATCTTCTCGCGCGACAGGAACCAGTCGGTGTGGGAGCGCACATCGAGGACCACGACCTCGGGGTCGCCCAGTTTGAGTTTGAGATCATCCGGGCTCATCCGTGCCGCCTCGGATGCGGCGGCAGAGGGTGCCAGCATCGCCAGAACGAAACCGATGGCCGCAACGGCCGCTAGGGTTCGACGCGTCATATTAAACCTCCTTCTTTCGGCCGCCGGCGGGGCGTCCGCACGCACGGTGGGATTCAGGAGAGCGGCCGTCCGCCGGGATCGGGTCGCGGACCCGCCGCGGCGGGCCGGCCGCATGAAAAAGCCTACCTTGGGTGGAAGGGTAACGCCGATTCGCCGAATTTCAATGCAGCCACCGGCGGCGGCTCGAGCAGCCCCTCCACCCAGCGCCGGGGAAACCCTTCGCGCCCGTTTTCGGCGCCGAGAAGCGCCCCGAGCACGCCCCCGCGATGCACATTGTCGCCGCCCAGGCGGGTGTTGACGACGAGCGCCGTTTCGGGGTCCCCGGGGTATTTGAACGCCAGGTAGAGCACCGCCGGCAGCGAGTGCTCCACGTAGCAGGCCGTGCTGAGGCGGGAGCCGACGACCCGGTCATCCGGCTCGCTCACCCATTTTTCGAGGGGGTGGCCCACGAGCACGCTTTTTTGCCCTCGGAGCATCCGCCGTATCGTCGCCGGCAGCGATTGACCGGAGACCACCTCCAGCAGCAGATCGGCCAGGAGCCGGCCGGCATCCGCCATCCTGGGGCCGGGGTGGGTCAGTGCCAGATGCTCCAAGGCGGCCGCCCGGGCCGTCTCCGGCCGGTCGTGGTAAAAAACGATCAAGGGAATCATCATGACCAGGCCGCCGATGTGCTTTTCCTCAGCCCCGCATTTTCGCGGCGGCACCCCCCGGGCGTAATTGGCGAAAAAGGCGCGGTGGCACTCCTCGACATAGGTGTCCCGGTGGCGGCCGGGGGTGGTCATGAACTCGATGTAGCGCCGCAGGTAGTCGTCGGGGTCGTAGCCGCCGCTTGCGGCCAACGACTGGAGCAGCACGCTGCAGAGCTTGACGTTGAGGGTGTTTTCGCCTGCCTGCAGAAACTGGTGATAGTGGATGCCGGGCTTTCCCCAATACCGGGCCTGGTCGTGCAGGATTTCCCCCCGGGCGTTCGCCGGGGTGTAGCTCGACCGGAAGAGGATGCTGTCCGGGTGGGGGTGTTTCGGCGTCAGGTAGTCGGAGACCCGGCCGTAATCCTCGCGGAGGGCGATGCGGTTGTAGTACCAGTGCACCGGCATGGCCAAGGCGTCGCCGATGTAAAGGCCCCACAGAGCGCCTGAGCATTTGCTTGCACGGTCTGCTTTTGGCTTCATTCAAATCGCCTCCATCTGCAGCGTTTGCGGTAGGCCAAATGGTAACCATCGGAGGCCGTTCGTCACGCTGACGCCGGACAATGGGCCCCGGCGCCCGTGGAGCTCGATTCGAGACGGCGAGGCGGTCGGGCGGTGTGTGGGAAGCCGCAACGCGGAGGGGGTCAGGTTCAGCGCGACTGGATCGGATGGCCCTCGCCGGGCGCCCCGGCAGGGATGGGTCGACGCAGGCGCCTTTGCAGGGCGTCCATGTAGAGGTAGATGACCGGGGTCACGAACAGGGTCAGCATCTGGGAGAAGAGAAGCCCGCCGACCACGGCCAGGCCGAGCGGCTGCCGCGATTCGCCGCCGGCGCCCCACCCGATGGCGATCGGAAGCGTGCCCATGAGTGCGGCAAAGGTGGTCATCATGATGGGCCGGAAACGGACGATGCAGGCCTCGTAG
>JALOOS010000033.1 GCA_025454275.1 Desulfobacterales bacterium
ATTCACCAAACACCAGAAACAAAACACCAAACACGAAACTCTCTTTCTTAAACCCTTCCGCCGCTCCAGCGCAGTTTGGATTTGAGGACGTCGAAGTAGGGGCGGCCGGGGACATTGATCAGGTTCACCGGGTGGGCGCTCTGGCGTACCGTGATCACATCGCGGTCGGTCAGGTCTAGCCCCTTCTGGCCGTCGAAGGTGAGCAGGATGTCGGAGGAGCCCTTCTGGAGGCGGATGGCGATCTCCACCCCGTCGGGGACGACGAGGGGGCGTATCGTCAGGGTGAAGGGGCAGATGGGGGTGATGATGATCCCCGGGACGTGGGGATGGACCACCGGGCCTCCGGCGGCGAGCGAATAGGCGGTGGAACCGGTGGGGGTCGAGACGATCAGCCCGTCCGCCCGGAACGTGGTCAGGAAGTGACCGTCGATCAGGGTGTCGATGTTCGCCAGGCGGGCCAGGGCGCCCTTGTTGATGACGATGTCGTTCAGCACCGTCTCGCGAGCCAGCAGTTTCCGGCCCCGGTTCACGCGGACGTCAAGGCGCATGCGCTGGGTCAGGGTGAACTCCCCGGCCAGTACCTTGTCCGCAGCCTGAAAGAGCTCCTCGGCCGCGATCTCCGCCAGGAACCCCACTTCGCCGAGCTTGACCCCCAGGACCGGGACGTCGCGGTCCCCGATCCAGCGCACGGCGCTCAGGAAAGTGCCGTCGCCCCCCAGCACAAAGACGCAGAAGAGGCCGCGGGGCGGGGCGCCCTGGCGGCGCTCGAAGCCCCGCGGGGAGGGGGAGGGGCTCTGACGGCGGAGAACTTCGACCCCGCGGGCGTGCAGCCAGGCTTCGAACTCGTCGGCCGTGGCTGCTGCGCGCGGGTCTTTCTTCACATAGACCCCGACCCGGCGCGGCCTTTCATCGGAACTGCCTCTGCGTGCAGCGCTCACAGCCTTCTTCTCCTCATCCACTACGTGATGTTGCGTTTCATACAAGCTTGACCCGCTGCGGTCAACCTCGACGGATGCACCCACTATAACGTGTAACGATGGCTTCGTATAAGGTCCAAGTTCAAGGCGCGCGAATCGCGCGGCGCGAGGCGTACTGTTTGTACGCCGCAGCGACCGCGGGATGACGCGCAACGCAGAAATTGGGCCTTATACGAAGTCATCACGCGTCGGCGAAGTCGGCGGCCCTGAACCCGAGATTGCCGTAGCGGTGATAATTGATGCTGACACATTGCTGGCGGTAGTAATGGAGGAGTTCCAGGCGCCCCTCCATCAGGACCGGGCTGCGGGCGATGTGGAAGCCGGACGCGGCGGCGGCGGCCAGCACCTCCGCAGGGACTCGGTCCGGCCCCGCATAGCGGATCCGATCCACCTTCGATATCAGGGCCGTCACCTCGGCGTCCGTCTCCTGGAACACCGGGGCGCTGCCGGCAAGCCGGCCCCCCTCGGGTCCGTAGAGAAAACGGACGGCCGGGCTCTCCAGGCCCGGCGGGAGGCTGACCCGCAGGCGGTTGCCCGTGGCCCGCACGGCCGCGAGGCGCGCCAGGGTCTCGAAGAGGGTGTCCGCGGGATGCAGACGGACCAGGATGGTGCCGAGCGGGAGATGGCGGAGCAGGTTGTCCTGGCCGCGCAGATTGACCGGGTCGAGTGCGCGTCCGAACTCGCGCTCGACCTGATAGAGGTAGCTGCGGATGGCGAAGATGGTCCGCCGCAGGTCGTCCGCCTCCTCGCCGAACCCGCCCCAGGTGAGTTTCGACTCCCAGCGCTGGGCGAGGCGCAGGAGCGGGTGAGGGGCCTCGATCGGGCCCACCGGGGGCGGTCCGGTCTCCGCGACGGCGAGGAGCTGCGCCACGTAGTGCGGGCCGCCCGCCTTGAGTCCCGCCCCGACCGCCGATTTCCCCATCCCCCCGAAGGGCTGGCGCCGGACGACGGCGCCGGTGATGCCCCGGTTGATATAGAGGTTCCCGGCCCGGGTGCGATCCACCCAGCGTTGTTGTTCCCTTGGGTCGAGGCTTGCGATCCCGGCGGTGAGGCCGTAGCCGGTGCCGTTGGCGATCTCGGCCGCTTGATCCACGTCCTCCGCGCACATCACCCCCAGGAGCGGGCCGAAGAATTCGGTCAGGTGGGTCAGGCTGCCGGGCCGCACCCCGTATTTGATGCCCGGGGACCAGAGCTGCGGGTTGTCGGCATCCGGGCGCGGTGCGAGGGCCCAGGATTCACCGGGATCGAGCCGGGTCAGCGCTTCGGAGAGCGGCCGGCGCGGGGACCGGATGAGGGGGCCGGTCTTGGCGGTGAAGTCCCAGGCCGAGCCGGCCTTGAAGGCGGCGGCGGCGTCCGTGAGCTGGCGCCTGAACTTTTCATCGGCGTACACCTCGCGCTCGAGGATCAGCAGCGAGGCGGCCGAGCACTTCTGCCCCGAATGGCCGAAGGCCGAATAGACGACGTCGGCGACCGCCTGCTCGCGGTCGGACAAGGCGGAGACGAAAAAAGTGTTCTTGCCGCCGGTCTCGGCTGCGAGCTGCAGACCGGGCCGGGCCTTCAAGATCCGCAGGGCGGTCTCCGTGCCGCCGGTCAGGATGACGAAATCGACCTCCGGGTGGGCGGTGAGCCTGGCCCCGGCCCCCTCGCCCTCGCAGGGGAGAAACTGCAGGGTGTTCATCGAAACCCCGGCCCGCCAGAAGCAGCGGCAGAGCAGCCAGCCGACCAGGATCGCATCGGATGAGGGTTTGAAGAGGACCGTGTTGCCGGCGGCGAGCGCCGCGGCGATCCCCCCGCAGGGGATGGCGATCGGGAAGTTCCAGGGGGAGATCACCACCCCGACGCCGCGCCCCCTCACGCGCAGGTTCTCCATCCGCTGATAGGCGCGGGCGGCAAGCGGGTAGAACTCGGCGAAGTCCACGGCCTCGGAGACCTCCGGATCGGCCTCGGTGAAGACCTTGCCCGTCGTGGCCGCGGCCGCGCCGATCAGCTCCCCGCGGGCCTTGCGGATCTCGTTGGCCGCGGCCGAGAGGATCCGGTGCC
This sequence comes from Desulfobacterales bacterium, assembly GCA_025454275.1. Lineage (GTDB taxonomy): Bacteria > Desulfobacterota > Desulfobacteria > Desulfobacterales > SpSt-501 > SpSt-501. Next base: position 3,018 of record JALOOS010000033.1, read on the forward strand.
GGCGTTCGGCACTCATGCCGCGCCACCCCTCCGGGTCCTTGCGGGCGGCGGCGACGGCCTGGCCCACGTCCTTGGCGTTGGCCAAAGCGCAGCGCGCCACCGCCACCTTGAGCGGCAGCTGGTTGGGGTCCATGGAGGCGAGCGCCTTGCGGCCGCTGAAGATCTCCTCCCCGGCGACGACCAGAGGGACTTCGACCGGGGCATCGCCCGGGCCTTTCATCCAACGACGGCGGATCGATTCGGCCCAGGTGCGGTTGGCGGCGAGGGCCCAGTCCGTGTTCGGCTCGTTGCGGAAGGCTCCTTCGTGGAAGCACCCGTGGCGCCGGGGGATCACCTCCCGGCCGCGGTCCTGGTGGCGGTGCGGGCCGGTTGGAAGGCCGGGGATCCGCCGCACCGAGGCCCGGAAGTTCTCGGCCAGCAGGCGCCAGGCCGGGGTGCCGGTCTTCAGCCCGTTCAGATGACGCAGGAAGTTGCGGGGGCCGGTGTTCTCGTCCAGGCGGCGGATGAGGTAGGCGACGGCGGTCAGAAAATGGCGCTCCTCCGCCACCGGCGCGTAAGTGAGAAAATCGCGGCCGCTCTCGTGGACCGCTCGGCGGACCTGGTTGGCCATCCCCTCGATCATCTCGAAGGTCAGGTGCTCCTCCACCCGGTTGCGCCGGGCGAGGAGCAGCGCATAGGCCAGGTCGAAGAGGTTGTGGGAGGCCGCCCCCAACCGCACCGCGGCCGCGTTTTCGGGTGCGAGCACGAAGGCCGCCATGCGCTTCCAGTTGGCGTCGACGTCGCGCTTGGTGTCGAAGGGCGCCTGGGGCCAGCCCTGGAGGGCCGCCTCGAGCTGCTCCATCTCCAAGTTGGCGCCCTTGACGATGCGGATCTTGATGGGGCTCCCCCCGGCCGCGACCCGCCGCCGCGCCCAGGCCGTGATCTCCTGGAGCATGCCGAAGGAGTCGGGCAGGTAGGCCTGAAGCGCCATGCCGGCGAAGAGGGAGTGGAACTCCGGCCGGTCGAGGGTGCGCATGAAGGCCTGGGCCGTCAGGCCGAGGTCGCGGTAGGCCTCCATGTCGAGGGTGACGGACTTCGCCGTCCGGGTTCCATCCGGCCGGGTGAAGCTCTGGGCGGCGGCTTCGCGGTAGAGCCGGGCGAGCCGCTCGCCGATCGCCGCGACGGTCTCCTCGAACGGCAGGGGGTGGATCTGGGGCGAGAGGGTCGAGATCTTGACCGCGATCCCCTCGATCCGCGGGTCCCGCAGGTCGGCCAGGTAGGTCGCCATGTGGGCGGCGGCCTCCTCTTCGCCGAGCACCTCCTCCCCCAGGTGGTTGACGTTGACCCGGAACCCCTCCTGCGCCCGGGCGGCCAGGTAGGCGCCGAGGGCCTCGCGTTCGCCGGAGATGATCACATGGCGGCTGTCGGCCCGCATCCGGGCGGTGATCCGCGGCACGGTGAGGCTCGGGACGAAACGCCCGACCCGCAGAAAGAGCTGCACAAGGAGCTTCTCGGAGAGCGAAAAAAACCGGGGCACCCCGTGGGCCAGGAGTAGGTGGCGGATCTGGTCGGCCGTGCGGCCGGGATCGGCGCTGCGAAAGCCCTGGTCGATCAGGGCGGTCAGGACCGCCTTGTCCCCCCCGCCTGAGACCAGCCGGGCGAGCTTCCGCCCGCGGCGCGCCTCCTCCCGGGTCGTGAGGGCGTTGGCTCGATCCTGCCAGCGCGCTGCGAGCGCGACGGCCTCCTCGACGATAGTGCCATCCGCTGAAGGATCCATGGAGTCCTCACCCCGCCGCCGCCCATAGGGCCGCGGCGCCGAAGATCACGAGGATGAGGCCCGAGAGGCGGTTGACCCAGCGCAGGATCGCCGGGTTGAGCCTCTCCCGCACGAGGCCCACCCCGCCGCTCAGAAGCAGCCACCAGGCGGCGGATCCGAGGAACACCCCCAGGACCAGGAGGGCGGCGGCGGCGAAGTCGCCCCCGGTGCGGGCCACCCCCAGGGCGGCGAAGATGGCCGCAAACGAGAGGATCGTCATGGGGTTGGTCAGGGTCAGGAGGAAGGTGGAGAGGTAGCCGGCCGCCAGGCCGGTTCCGGATGCGGCCGCAGGGTTCCGGGCGGGAGGTGCGGCCAGGGTCCGTATCCCGAGCATGAGCAGAAAAAGGCCGCCGGCGAGCTGGATCCAGACCCGTTGGTCGACCAGGAAGCTCGAAATCACCGTCAAGCCGAAGCCGGCGACACACCCGTAGATGGCGTCGGCCGTCGCGGCCCCCAGCCCCGCGAGCAGCCCCGCGAGCCGCCCGTCGGCCAGCGTGCGCCGGATGCAGAGGATCCCGATCGGCCCGACCGGTGCGGCGATCGAAAACCCGATCACCAGTCCGCGTAAGAAGAGACCGATGTCCATGTGACGGTGTGCCGTGTCCGAAGTTTGGGTTGACAGCTGTGTGCAAACGATGACGTCATAGGATAGCCAAGATCAAGCCGCGCGAGCCTTGCGGCGCGAGGCGTACGAAAGTACGCCGCAGTGCCCGCAAGGCGAAGCGCAACGCCGATATGGGCTATCTTATGACGTTATTAATGTTCGCCGAGATAGGCCTTGCGCACCATCTCATTGTCGGCCAGGCTGGCGGCCGAATCGCTGAAAATGATGGCGCCCGACTGCAGGACATAGCCCCGGCTCGCCACCTGAAGGGCCATGCGGGCGTTCTGCTCGACCAGGAGGATGGTCGTGCCGGCGGCGTGGAGCCGGCGGATGGTGTCGAAGATCCCGTCGACCAGCACCGGCGCAAGCCCCATGGAGGGCTCGTCGAGGAGCAGCACTTTGGGGGTGGCCATCAGGGCCCGGCCCATGGCGAGCATCTGCTGCTCGCCGCCCGAGAGGGTCCCCGAGACCTGCCGGCTGCGCTCCTTGAGGCGCGGAAAGAGGGTGAAGACCCGCTCCAGGTTCTCGGCGTTCTTTTTCCGGTCGGTGCTGGTGAAAGCCCCCATCTCGAGGTTCTCGCGCACCGTGAGCCGGCCGAACACCCGCCGGCCCTCGGGGACCTGGACCACCCCTTTCATCACGATTTCATGGGCTTTGAACCGGGTCAGCTCCTCGCCCGCGAGGCGGATCGAGCCGGTGCGCGGCTTGAGCAGGCCGCTGGTGGTCTTGAGCATAGTGCTCTTGCCGGCGCCGTTGGCCCCGATGATGGTGACGACCTCGCCCTGCTCGACGTGGAGGGAGATATCCTTCAGCGCGTGAATGTTGCCGTAGTAGGTGTTGATGCCCTCGATTTCCAGCATGGGCATGGCGTGGTTCCTTTCTGCGACCGGGGTGCGCTTCAGGCCGCGCAGGGCTTGGCCGCGCTCCCCTTGCCGAGGTAGGCTTCGATCACCTGCGGATTGGACTGGACCTCGGCTGGAAGCCCTTCGGCGATCTTCTTGCCGTAGTCGAGCACAGTGACCTTTTCGGAAATCCCCATGACGACCCGCATCTGGTGCTCGATCAGGATGATCGTGATCTTGAGCTCGTCGCGCAGGTGGCGGATGAAGTCCATGAGGTCCTGGGACTCCTTCGGGTTCATGCCCGCCGCGGGCTCGTCGAGCAGCAGCACCTTGGGCCGGGTGGCCAGAGCGCGCGCGATCTCGAGCCGGCGCTGGTCGCCGTAGGGGAGGTTCTTCGCCAGAAAGTCCCCCTTGCCCGTCAGGTTGACGAACCGCAGCAGGTTCAAGGCCTCCTCATTGGCCTGTTTTTCCTCGCGGCGGGTGGCGGCCGTGCCGAAGACGATGCCGAAGAAATGGGCATTCAGGTGGCTGTGCTGGCCGACCAGGATGTTCTCGAGCGCCGTCAGGTTGGGGAAGAGCCGGATGTTCTGGTAGGTGCGGGCGATGCCGTGGCGGACGATCTGGTCCGGGCTCAGCCCCACCAGGGGATAGTCCTCGAGCAGCACCTGTCCGGCTTCGGGGCGGTAGAAGCCCGTGATGCAGTTGAAGAGGGTCGTCTTGCCGGCGCCGTTCGGGCCGATGACGCTGTGGATGCTCTGCTCCCTGACCGTGAGGTCGAGGTTCTCGATAGCGACCAGCCCGCCGAACTGCTTTGTCAGGTTTTCAATCGTGATGACCGCCATGCGACCTTCCTTGCTTATCGGGGGGATGCGGCCGCTCGGCCTGCGCCGGTAGAAGGGGCCGGTTCATCCGCTTCGTGCAGTTCGCGCTTGTGGGTGGCCTCCGGCCAGAGGCCTTCGGGTTTGAGGAGCATCATCGCGACCAGGGCGGCCCCGTAGACGAGCAGCCGGTACTCGGCGAACTCGCGCAGCAGCTCCGGCAGCCCCACCAGGGCGATGGCCCCGACCACCACTCCGGGCATGCTGCCCATGCCGCCCACGATGATCACGCACAGGATGTTGATCGAGATCATCACGTTGAAGCTGTGGGGGTAGACCGAGCCGATCTTGGATGCGAAGATGGCCCCGCTCAGGGCCGAAAAACCGGCGCCGGTGGCGAAGGCCAGAAGTTTGGTGGCGACGAGGTTGATGCCCATGGCCTGGGCCACATCCTCATCCTCCCGCATCGCCATCCAGGCCCGGCCCAGGCGCGAGTCGCGCAGCCGCCAGGAGATGAAACCGACCAAAATGCACCCGGCGAGCAGCAGGTAATAGACCTCCTGGGGCGAGGCGAATTCGAAGCTGCCGATCTGGGCTTTGGTGATCTTGCCGATCCCCTGGGCGCCGCCCAGCCAGGGGCGCAGGGCGTCGGAGAGGACCAGGATGCGGATGATCTCCCCGAAGCCCAGGGTGGCGATCGCCAGGTAGTCGCCGCGCATTTTAAGGACCGGGATGCCCAGCATCACCCCCGCGATCACCCCGAAGAGGATGGCGAAGGGCAGGGCCTGCCAGAAGGTCATCGTGAAGCGGCCGATTTCGGGCGAGGTCAGGATCGCCACGGTGTAGGAGCCGATGGCGAAAAAGGCGACGTAGCCCAGATCGAGCAGGCCGGCGAAGCCGACGACGATGTTCAGCCCCAATCCGAGCAGGATGTAGAGGCCGACGATGGTCAGCACCTCGCTCAGGAAAAGACCCAGGGCGTGGGGCAGGATCAGAAGCACCAGCGCTGCAACCAGAAGCGAGGCCAGCTTCAGCCGGCGCTTGGGGCCGGTTTCCATCCGCTCCACCCGGCGGCGCAGGCTCTCCCCCTTGGCCGCCCAGGCGGCGGTGCCGCCGGCGATCAGGATGAAGAGGCTCGCTGCGCCGGTGACGGAGAGGCCGTTGCCGGAGAAGATCCACTCCCCGACGGCAGCCAGCGGCCCCCAGGCGGAGAGAACGGGGGCGATCAGGTCCTGGAGCATCCCGGCCACCGCGAGGCTGGAGAACCCTGCAATCAACGCCCGCCGCCAGAGGGCCGGGGTGAGATAGAGCAGGCCTGTCCCCAGCCCGGTCACCGCCCCCGCCAGCAGCAGCAGCGCGCCGCCGGCCGGGAGGCTCTCCTGATAGAACAGCAGGGAGTTGAACAGCGCCGGTGAGGCGTTGATGAAAACCTGGCGCATATTGACCAACTGGCCGACCAGGACCAGCAACAGGAGCAGGGCGGTCATAACGAGGCCGGCCGTGGCCGCCGACGCCAGGATCCGCCCCGCCGCCTCCGGGCGGGTGCGTGCTGCCGCCGTGTATGCCAGGAAGGCGGCGGTGAAGAGCAGCAGCGTCTGCCCCATGGAGATCACGCCGCTGACGATCTCCCGCTGATTGAACGCATGCACCATGCCGATCAGCGAGAGAAGGACCAGGCACGCTCCACCGATCAACCCCAGGCGAAGGCCGGGAAACTGTTGGGCTGAGGTCATGTTCATGGAATCCATCATGCTTTCGTGACGGCGAGCCGCTCGCCCAGTATGCCGCTGGGGCGGAAGATCAGCACCAGGACGAGCATGCTGAAGGCGATGGCGTCCTTGAGCTGGTAGGGGGCCACGATCCCCAGTCCGTCCAGAAAGAGGCTGGGGCCGACCGATTCAACCAGGCCGAGGAAGATACCTCCGAGCATCGCCCCCGGGATGTTGCCGATTCCTCCCAGCACCGCCGCCGTGAAGGCCTTGATGCCCGGGATGAACCCCATGAAGAAGTGGACCTGCTTGAACATGATGGCATAGAGCACCCCGGCCGCACCGGCCGCGGCGCCTCCGATCATGAAGGTCATGGAGATCATCCGGTCCACGTCGATCCCCATCAGGGCCGAGGCCTCCTTGTCTTCGGAGACCGAGCGCAGGGCCTTGCCGAGGCGGGTGCGCTGGGTGAACTGGTAGAGCGCGATCATCAGCAATGCGGCTGCGACGATGACCATCGCCTGGAATTTGAGCACCCGGATCGGTCCGAGGGTGAACTGCCCCTCCAGGGCGGTGACGACGGGGTAGGCCTGGAACCCCGAGCCGTAGAGGCCGCGAAACACGTACTGGAGGAAGAAGGAGGCGCCGATGGCGGTGATGAGCGGCACCAGGCGCGGGGCCCCGCGCAGCGGGCGGTAGGCGATGCGCTCGAGCAGCACCGCGATCATGACCGAGGTGGCCATGGAGACCACGAAGACGAGCACCAGGCTGATCACCGGGTGGGAGTCGAGCAGGCCGCTGCGGTGAAAATAGGCTGCGAAGAAATAGGCCGTGTAGGGTCCGCTCATGAAGACCTCGCTGTGGGCGAAGTTGATCATGCGCAGGACCCCGTAGACCATGGTGTAACCCATGGCGATCAGGGCATAGATGCTGCCCTGGGCCAGGCCGAAGATGACGAAATCGATCCAGTGCCGGGCGCTGTAAGTCCCCTTGATGATCGTGGAGGCCGATCCCCAGACGATCAGGATCGTCAGAATCCCGCCGATCGACCACATCACGATGTCGGTGGGGCTCATGCGTTCGCGCAGATTCTTGACCATGCGATTCTCTCAGGGCCGCGTTCGGGCGGCCGCCTGCCGATGATGTTGTTCAGCCCCCGGGAGCTGGGTTAAAAAAAGAGCCGGGCGCCTGGGCGGTGCCCGGCTCTATCATTGAGGCGGGTGGGATCGGCCGCCGTGCATCGGCAAGGCGGCCGAGGGTTTTCATAGGGAGCCCCCCGATCAGTAGGGCTGCCAGAACGG
>JALOOS010000260.1 GCA_025454275.1 Desulfobacterales bacterium
CGACGCGAAGCGCGCCGTGCCGGCCGTCGGCAGCACGTGGTTCGGACCCGCCATGTAATCCCCCACCGCCTCCGGGGTGTAGGCCCCTAAAAACACCGCGCCCGCGTTGCGAACGGCCCCCAGGCAGGCAAAGGGGTCGCGCACCTGGAGCTCGAGGTGCTCGGGCGCGATCCGGTTGGCCAGCTCGATCGCCGCAGCGAGACTTCGGGTGACGAAGAGGGCGCCGAAGCGCCGCAGGGATTCGCGCGCGATCTCAGAGCGGGCCAGCAGGTCGGCCTGACGCGGCAGGGCCTGGCGGACGGCGGCCGCCAGGGCGGCGCTGGGAGTGACCAGCAGGGCCGATGCCAGCGGGTCGTGCTCGGCCTGGGAGAGCATGTCGGCGGCGACGAACTCCGGGTCCGCCGAGGCGTCGGCCACCACCAGGATCTCGCTCGGCCCGGCGATGATGTCGATGCCCACCGAGCCGGCCACGATCTTCTTTGCCAGGGTCACATAAAGGTTCCCGGGCCCCACGATCACATCCACGCTCGGCACCGTCTGCGTGCCGAAAGCCAGGGCCGCAATACCCCAGGCGCTGCCGACCTTGTAGATCTCCTCCACCCCGGCCGTTTTCGCAGCCACCAGCAGATGGGGGTCGACCCTCCCATCCGCCATGGGGGGGGTGACCATTACGACCCGTTCCACCCCCGCCACCCGGGCGGGAATCGCTCCCATGAGCACGGAGGAGACCAGCGGGGTCTTGCCCCCCCGGCCTCCCGGTACGTAGACCCCGACCCGGTCCACCGGCCGCACGATCTGGCCGAGCACGGTCCCGGGCCGGTCGGCCATGATGAAGCCCGTCCGAAGCTGCCGCCGGTGGAACGATTCGATCTGCGCGGCGGCCCGGCGCAGCGCCCGGACAAACGGGCGATCCGCGGCCGCGGCCGCCGCGGCCATCTCGCGGGCGCCGACCCCCAGCTCTTCCCGCGTCATTCCCGGCGCATCGAAGCGGCGGGTGTAGGCCAAGAGCGCCTCATCGCCCCGGCGGCGCACCTGGCCCAATATGCGCGTCACGGCGGCGAGCTCTCGTTTCGGCCACTGCCGCCCGCGGCCCGCGATCCGGCGCACACGAGCCTCCGCGGCGGCGGAGGGGTAGTTGATGATCTTCAGCATGGGGTTGGACCTCCTGTGGTGGATCGAGTCTTACGGCCGATGGGCGCTGTTTGTCAACCAAAGCGGTTGACATCCGGGGCGGGTAGAGTAGAAAGGAGCTCACGCCACAGACACCGCTCGGCCGCGCTGCCGGCCGGCGCCAATTTTAGACCCGCAGCCCAGGAGGAGCCTGCATGACGACATCGCGCATCATCAATTTCAACCCCGGCCCGGCCGCGCTGCCCTTGCCGGTCCTCGAGGAGATCCGGGAGGAGCTGCTCAACTACAAGGGCGCCGGGATGTCGATCCTCGAAATGAGCCACCGCGCCAAGGAGTTCGAAGCCATCCTGAACGACGCCATCGCCCGCACCCGCCGGCTGCTCGCACTCGACGAGCGCTTCCACGTGGTCTTCCTGCAGGGCGGGGCCACGCTCCAGTTCAGCATGGTTCCGATGAACTTTCTCGCGGACAACCGCTCCGCCGACTACGTCAACACCGGGACCTGGTCGACCAACGCCATCAAGGAGGCGCGCGTGCTCGGCAAACCGATCCGGGTCGCGGCCTCCTCCGAAGAGAGCCGCTTCACGCGCATCCCCCACCCGATCGCCTTCAGCCCGGATGCCGTTTACGCCCACATCACCTCGAACAACACCATCCGCGGCACCCAGTATGCAAGCGTCCCCGATACCGGAGGGGTGCCGCTCGTGGCCGACATGTCCTCGGACATCATGAGCCGCCCCTTCGACCCTGGACCCTTCGGCCTGATCTACGCCGGCGCCCAGAAGAACATCGGCCCGGCCGGGGTCACCCTGGTGATCGTGCGCGAGGACCTGCTCGCGCGCGTCCCCGACAACCTGCCGGTGATGCTGAAATACACCACCTACACCGCCAAAAACTCACTCTACAACACCCCGCCCTGCTTCGCCATCTACACGGTGCAGCTGGTCCTGAAATGGATCGAGGAGGCGGTAGGGGGCCTGGCGAAGATGGACGCCGTGAACCGCCGGAAAGCCGGACTGCTCTACAGCCGGATCGATGGAAGCGGCGGATTCTACCGCGGTACGGCCGAGGCCGGCAGCCGCTCGCTCATGAACGTGACCTTCCGACTGCCGAGCGAGGAGCTCGAAAAGCGCTTCATCGAAGAGGCCGCCCGGACCGGGTTCGGCGGGCTCAAGGGCCACCGCTCGGTCGGCGGCTGCCGCGCCTCGATCTACAACGCCGTCCCTCTGGAAGGGGTCCAGGCCCTGGCGGACTTCATGGGGGAGTTCGCCCGCCGCAACGGATAGCCCGCCCATCGCCCCCTGATCGGCCCTCTCCTCCCGGCGGCGACCGTCCGGTCGCCGCCGGACTGTTATTTCCGGTTAAACTTGACTTAACTCCGGATTACGTGTAGTTACCGAATAAACATTCTCCGCTCCACGGCACGAAAAACCCCTCACCCACGAACCCTACAGTATGCAGGAGGTGGTCATGGACAAAATCCTGAGAATCAACATGGGCGCGGCCGGCGGGCCCAAGGCCACGACCGAACCGGTCGGGGCCTATGCCGGTCTGGGAGGCCGGGCCTTGACCTCGACCCTCGTCGCCAGAGAGGTCCCGCCGACCTGTCACCCGCTGAGCGCAGAGAACAAGCTCGTGATCGCCCCGGGGCTTCTGAGCGGCTCCGCGGCGGCCATGTCGGGCCGGATTTCGGTCGGCTGCAAGAGCCCGCTCACGGGCGGCATCAAGGAGGCCAACGCCGGCGGGCAACCCTCGCAGATGCTCGGCCGCCTGGGCTACGCCGCCATCGTCCTGGAGGGCAAACCTGCGGACGACACCCTCTACCGGGTCTTCATCAGCAAGGACAAGGTCGAGATCACCCCCGCCCCGGGCCTCAAGATGCAGGGCAATTACGCCGTGGCCGAAAAGATGCGGGCCGAGTTCGGCGACAAGGTCGCCTGCATCTCCATCGGCCAGGCCGGGGAGATGAAGCTCTCGGGCGCCTCGGTCGCCTTCACCGACATGGAGCAGCGGCCCACCCGGCATGCCGGCCGCGGCGGGGTCGGGGCGGTGATGGGCGCGAAGGGGGTCAAAGTGATCGTCGTCGACGATACCGGCTGCGCCGCGCGCCCGCCGAAAGACCCCGAAAAGTTCAAGGAGGCCAACAAGGCCTGGGTCGCCGGCCTGCGCAAG
>JALOOS010000261.1 GCA_025454275.1 Desulfobacterales bacterium
GGAAGGGGCCAGGGGGCCGGTGACCCGCTCGGCGCTGATGTGGTGGGCGGCCTGCCCGGTGCACGACGACGCCGGCCGGGTGACGGCCCTGATCTACGGCGGCCGGCTGCTGAACTTCAACTTCGGCCTGGTCGACCGCCTGCGCGATATGGTTTTCAGTGAGAAAGACCTTCAGGGCAAGCCCCGCGGCACCGTGACCATTTTCCTGGGCGACGTGCGGGTGGCCACCAATGTCCTCATCCAGCACAGCACGCGTGCGATCGGCACCCGGGTCTCGGAGAGCGTCCGGAACACCGTTCTCGAAAACGGGACGAACTACATGGGCGAGGCGCTGGTCGTCGACACCTGGTACCTGAGCGCCTACACCCCTTTGCGGGACCCTTCGGGGAAAACCATCGGCATGATCTACGTCGGGCTGCTGCGCGCTCCCTACGACGAGCTTCAGAACCGCCTCATCGCCCGCTTTCTTTTTCCCGTGGCCGCCGTCGGACTGATCGCCGTCCTGGCCGCCCTCCTGATCGTGAACCGGATCACCCGCCCGGTGCTGGCCCTGAACCGGTCCGCGGCCCGGCTGGCAAGCGGCGATCTCGATCACGCGCCGGAGATCCCCCATACCTACCGGGAGCTGAAAACCCTGGCCGGGGCGTTCGCCGACATGCGCACCGCCATCCGCAAGCGGGACCTGGAGCTGCGCGCCCGCAACGAGGAGCTCAGCCTGGCCAATCTCAAGCTGGAGCAGTCCAATCGCAACTACATGCAGACCCTGGGCTTTGTGACCCACGAGCTCAAGGCCCCGCTCGCCGCCATTCAGATGCTGATCGCCACCATGGTGGACGGCTATCTCGGCCAGGTCTCCCCCCAGGTTTTGGAATTTTTCACCCGCATCCAGCGCAACTGCGAAGAGCTCCAGGACATGGTGCGCGACTACCTGGACCTCTCGCGCCTTGAGCGCGGCGAGCTCACCGCGGCCAAGTCCTCCATCGATCTCTCCAAGAGCGTCGTTGAGATGGCGCTGGACCAGGCGGCGGTATTCTTCCGCTCCCGCAACATTGCGCTGGAGGTGGTCTGCCCCAAGGAGCTGACGGTGGTGGGCGACCCGGGGCTGTTGCGCATCGCCCTCACCAATTTTCTCACCAATGCCGCCAAGTACGGGCGCGAGAACGCCACGGCGCGCGTCACCGTTTCGGCCGAGAACGGGATCGTCACGATGAGCGTCTGGAACGAGGGAGCGGGGTTCCCGCCCGCGGAGGCCTCCCGGCTCTTCGACAAATTCTACCGGGTCCGGGACGCGAACACCCACAGCAAGCGCGGCAGCGGGATCGGGCTCTTCACGGTGAGGCAAATCGCGGAGCTCCACGGCGGCAGGGTCTGGGCGGAGTCCGAGCCGGGGGGCTGGGCCGCTTTTCATTTCAGCTTCCCGGCAGCGCCGTCCCCCGCCTGACAGAAAGCAGTTGCACCCCTGCCGGAATCTGTGTACTAGCATGATCTTCGGCACGGCGGGGGGCGGCGGATCATCGGTTGATGCCTGCCGCTCACGGAGTGGAACGGGGCGCCCCATGGTACTGGAAACTCAGGTCGGGAAGAAACTGCGCGATTTGAAGCGCCGTCTGAAGCAGGAAAACCCGGTCCTCGAGCACGTCGTCGACAGCTTCCGCGAATTGGACCGCATCAGCCGCCGCCTCGGACTCCTCGACTCCCACCACTCCCACGCCGACCGGACCTCCTGGTGGCCGCTCATTTCGGTGTTGGGGGTCTACTCCTCCGGCAAATCGAGCTTCATCAACCATTTCCTCGGCTACCGGCTGCAGGCCGTGGGCAGCCAAGCCGTGGACGACAAGTTCACCGTCATCTGCTTCAGCGACGAGCCCTCGGTGCGCGTGCTGCCGGGCCTGGCCCTGGATGCCGACCCCCGGTTCCCTTTTTACCGCATGAGCCGGGCCATCGAAGAGGTGGCGAAAGGCGAGGGCCTGCGGATCGACGCCTACCTCCAGCTCAAAACCTGCCCGAGCGAATCCGTGCGCGGTAAGATCCTGATCGACTCCCCCGGCTTCGATGCCGATGCCCAGCGCACCTCCACCCTCCGGATCACCGACCACATCATCGATCTCTCCGACCTCGTGCTGGTGTTTTTCGATGCCCGCCACCCGGAGTCGGGCTCGATGCAGGACACCCTCGAACACCTGGTGCGGCGCTCGGTAGGGCGCCGGGACTCGACCAAGTTCCTTTACGTCCTCAACCAGATCGACGCGACCGCCCAGGAGGACAACTCCGAGGAGGTCTTCGCCGCCTGGCAGCGGGCGCTGGCCCAGTCCGGGCTTACTGCCGGCCGCTGCTATGCCGTCTACATCCCGGAGCAGGCCCTGCCGATCGCGGACCCGGTCGTGCGCGCCCGCTTCGAAAGCAAGCGCGACGCCCATTTGGGCGCCATCTATCAGCGCATCGAGCAGGTGGGGGTCGAGCGGGCCTATCGCATCGTGGGCATGCTCGAGCAGACCGCCCGACTGCTGGAGCAGGAGGCCGTTCCGCGGCTGCAGCGCTTTCTGGCCCGGTGGCGCCGGCTGACCCTCTGGGCCGACGGTGTGCTGTGGGGCGGCGTGCTGATCCTCTTTTTCGCCGGGACCCTGTACGGCGGGTATTGGGAGGGGCTGGACCTGCGCCTGCCGCTCTGGGAGCGCCTCTCCGCCTATCCCGCGGTGCAGACGCTCATCCTGCTTCTGCTCGCCGCCGCCGCCGTCTATCTTCATTTTTCGATCCGCCGCTGGACGGCCGGGCGCGTGGCCCGCTCCCTTGTCGCCGGAGATATCAACGGCGAGATGCAGGCCGCCTACCTCCAGGCTTTCCGCAAGAACAGCCGCTGGTTCCGGAGCATCTTCCGCCGCCGTCCGGCCGGGTGGGGGGGGCGGACCGCCCGCAGCCTCGCCCAGGTGCTCGATGACTCCCAGGGCTATGTGCAGAAGCTGAACGACATGTACACCAACCCCTCCGGCCAGGCGCAGGCGGGGCCGCCGCGCGCGGATACGCCGCCCTGAGGCCGCAGGGCGGGGAGTGCATCGAGAAAGGATTTTTTCGCATGGCCGCAAGCGGATGGAAAACCCACAATCCCTCCGGGGCGAAGCGGGTGGTCGTCACCAAGGCGCTACCGGGTGCGCGCTGGATCGAGACCCTCACGTCCGCCGGCTGTTGCGTGGAGGTCTGCACCTCGGAGGCGGTGCTGAGCGCGGCGGAGATCCGGGCCGCTTTCGGCTCCCGCTGCGACGGGGCGATCGGCCAGTTGACCGAGAGCTGGGGGGAGGAGTTGTT
>JALOOS010000262.1 GCA_025454275.1 Desulfobacterales bacterium
CGGCGGCCAGCACCGCCTGTTCGAGCAGCTGCTCCGCCTCGTCGCTCTTGCCATGGCGCTGCTGCAGGAGCCCGACGACGGTGTGAAGCCATGATTTTTCCGGTGCGCTGGTCCAGCCGCCCAGTGCCTCCGCGGCGTTGACCCGGCCCTCCAGAACCGCCAGCAGGTAGCCCTCGAATTCTCCCGGGCTCTTCCAGTCGGCGGCGGCCAGCTCCTGCCGTTGAGCCCGGGCGTCTTGGCTGCCGGCGAGCCAGTCGATCAGCACCATCATCCAGCGGGCCTGGTAATCCTCGGGGTCGAGAGAGAGGGATTGGGTGAAGCGCCGGCGGGCGCCTTCGAAGTCGCCATGGCAGAAACGCATCATGCCGGCCGCGGTGACGAGTTCCGGCTGCAGGTTGCGGACGAGCTTCGCGTCGGCCAGGGCCAGCGCGTCGACCCAGCGCGATGCGGCGGCCGCCTCCCGGATGCGGGCGAGCGTCGCCTCGATCGAGAAGTCCGGCACCCCGTTCCATTTGGCCTGCCCGGCTTTGAGTTCGACGAGCAGCTGCACCGCCTCCGTGATGGGCAGGATCAAGCCCATGTCCCAGACCGGCGTCACCATCGGGACCAGCCCCTGGGCGAAGTCCATCGCCACGGCCGATACGATGCCGATCACCTTGCCCCGTGCATCGATCACCGGCCCGCCGCTGTTGCCGCCGTGAAGCGAGGCGTCGATGTGGAACATGGTCTCGAACGCGCGGCGCACGCTGCCGCGCACGACGCTGGCGTTGACCGTGTCGACCTGGGTGCGGCTTCCCAGAGGAAACCCCAGGGCGATCACCCGGGAGAGCTTGGGCAGCCGGCGTGGATCCATTTCGAGGTCGAGCGGCAGCGGGGTGAGCCCGTCGGGCACCCGTTCGATCTTGAGGACGGCGAAGTCGTCTTTCAGGGGAGCGATGACCAGCTGGCGGGTGCGCATCGGCGGCCGGGCCACGCCGGCGATCTCCACCCGGGGGGAGCCCTCGGTGCTGAAGGCGTTCTCCGTGAAATAGACATCCGAGAGGTCCGCCCCCTCGATCAGCCGGCCGGAGGGATTGAAGGCCTTCGCCCCCTCGAACCAGAGGTAAATGTGATAGGTGAGCGTGGGCTGCATGTCGCGCAGGCGCAGGTACTGCACCGCCCCGTCGAAGCGGGGGTCTTCCAGCCAGGGGCAGACCACGTGACGGCTGGTGAGCAGATAGCCCTCCCGGTCCACCAGGAAGGCCGTACCCTCGGCCACGTTGCGATAAAGGGTGCGGCCCTCGCTCTCGATGGCATAGTCGACCAGCACGAACCCCACCGAGCCGGCATAGCGGTTGGCGTACCCTTCGAGCAGGCTTTCGGCATCCGGCTGCGGCCGATCGACGGTAAACCAGGCGGCCAGGCCGGCCGCCACCAGCAGCAGGACCACGATCGCAAGCCACCGAATCCGGCTCTGGAGCCTGCGCACGTGGCGCTCCGGCGGCAGGGTCTCCGGTGCGGGCGAAGGGCTTTCTACGGCCAGATCCTCGGGCAGGTCCAGATCGTCCACTCTGCCCTCGGGATGGTCGATCTCCAAATCGCCCGCGAGCAGCTCGACGAAAACCTTGCCGAGCGACCAGATATCGCTTCTGAAATCGAGCGGCCGCCGGTTGACGATGTCCGGGTGGCAGGCTAGAAGCTGTTTCAGCATCGGGGCCGGCCGGTCGAGCCGGGGGTCGATGAAACGCGAGAGCTTGTAGTCGATTTTAATTTGGAAGCCGGCCTCCTCGCCCGGAACGGCGAGAATGTCGTTCAGGATGAGGTGGGGAATGAAATGGCCGTGCCGATGCAGCACGGCAAGGATCGAGGCCATCCGGTGGAAGAGACCGATCAGCAGGCGGCGGTCCGCCAGCCGGCCGGAGGCCAGCAGCGAGCCCCAGCTTTCGCTGTCGATCCACTCGCTGATCCGGTACCAGAGGCCGTCCGCAGAGCGCCGAATGGCGTGGTGGCGCACGAACCCCTCATCCGGGAGCTTTTTCAGCTCTTCGAGCTCGCGCTGCAGCCGGGCGGCCACCTGCTCGTCTACGCCCGAGCGCGCGGTGAAGAGGCGGATCATGACCGGTTCGTGGGTGCGCTCGCGGATCGCGCGGCACAAAAAGCTGGAGTGGCCCTCGTGGAGGACATCCACGATGCGGTAGTCGTCGATGTGGGTGCGGCCCTCGGCGATGCGCCCGCCGCAGGCGGGGCAGGTGGTGATCTCTTCGGCCACCGATTGGCCGCAGACCGGGCAGAGCTTCATCGTCGCAGCCCCCGTTCGACCCGTTTCATGCCGATGGTAGGAAATCTATCAACGAACGGGTCAAACCGCAAGCGCGGCCGAATCTGCGCCGTGCAGGCCGTGTGGGTGAAAGGGGTTCATAGCCATCGTTTACGCTTGAAGTAGAGGTAGGGCAGGATGGCCGAAACAAGCATGAGGCCGATGGCGATGGGGTAGCCGAACCGGTGGGAGAGCTCCGGCATGAACTGAAAATTCATGCCGTAGATGCTGGCGATCAGGGTGGGCGGCAGGAAGACGACGGCCGCGACCGAGAAGATCTTGATGATGTTGTTCTGCTGGATGTTGATCATGCCGAGGGTCGCATCGAGCATGAAGTTGATCTTGTTGGTCATGAAGGCGGCATGATCGGTCAGGGAGGCGATGTCCCGGCCGATGACCTTGAGCACATCCCGGATCTCGCCGGCCTTGGGGTTCTCGGTCAGGGCCTGGTTGATGAAGATGGCCATGCGGCTCAGGGTGGTCAGGCTCTCGCGGATGATGGAGATATGGTTGCCCTCTTTGCCGATGTCCTTGATGGCGGCATTCAGGTCGATCGGCGTCGAGTCCCTGCCCTCCTCGGCAAAGATCTGCCGGGAGGTGTGTTCGATTTCAAGGCTGTGAATTTCCAGAATGTCCGCTGCGCGGTCGATGATGGTTTCGAGCAGGCGGATGAGGGCATCCAGGCTGGTGGCGCAGCTGTTGCCCGGCTTCTGGAGCCGGGCGGCGAAGGCGTCGAAGGGCCGGGGCTGGATGTAGCGCACCGTGACCAGGGCGGTCTCGGTGAGGATGAAGGTGATGGCCGAGGAGACCACGTTCTGAGTGTCGGGGCTGGCAATGAGATCCGCCGTCATGAAAAAGGCGCCCTCCTCCTGATAGAGGCGGCTCGACGCTTCGATCTCCTCCATTTCGGCCCGGGAGGGGATTTCGATCGAAAGGGCGGATCCGACCTGCCTGATCTCATCCGGTTGGGGCGCGACCATATCGATCCAGCAGGGTGCCGGCGTTTCGGGGAAAGCCTCCCACTCCAATAGCTGCCAGACGGAATTCAACCGTGCGAAAACCCTGATCATGGCACCCTCATGCCCCCGCTTCTCAGGCGTGATCGGCTCAAGGTTTCAGTTTAGCCCAGTTTCGAATTCAATTCAAAGCCCTTTTTCCAGCAGCCTTTTTAAAACAGTAATTACTACTAAATTTATATTCATTTCCTGAAAATGTCATTTTTCCTGATCATCGACAAAAATCAGTAAATTCTCTCTTGCATTAATTTTTGCCGTATAATAGAAGCCAACCTTGGGCACCATCTCGTCGTTGCCATCAAGGACCTGGAATGACGCCCGAACCTCTCTGCAGCATTTTCTTCCGCCACCCTGCGACGGCAGGTTTCCCGGCCTGTCGCGCGTTTCGGATCCGATCCGCCGGAAACAGCCTCTTTGGGTGTGATCCGGGTTTCTCTGTGTCGCACCACGATCGGTTGGGTATGCGCGTCGATAAAGGAACCATCAACTGAACGGCAAAACGGAGGGAGGAGACATGCGCAGGAAGCTCATCGGATGCGGAATCGTTGTACTTGTGCTGGGGCTGGCGTCGTCCCTGTACGCCGGCGGGATCATCAACAAACAGAACCTGAGCGCGGATTACATCCGCACCCTCGGCCGACGCGGTGGCTTTCAACCCGGCCGGCACCGCCATGATGAGGGACGGGCTCTACCTGCGGGCGGATGTCATTTACCTGATGAAGGATTATGAAAACCAGCTGCCGTCGGCCCCTGCGTTTTTCAACTACGGCACCCTCGATTCGGAGGAGCCGTCGATCATCCCGGGGCTGTTCGCGATTTATAAGCAAGACCGCTGGGCCGCCTTTTTCGGGGTCACTATTCCCGGCGGCGGCGGTACGGTCGACTTCAAGGACGGCAATGCGCGCACCGTTTTACTGGGCGTAGGCTATGCCGGTGCCTTCGGTGCCCCCACCGGCCAGCAGAAAATTGAGGCCGACAGCTATTACGTCGGATACAGCTTGGGGGGATCCTACAAGATTTTCGATTCCCTCTCGATCGGGGGCGGCGTCCGTTTCGTGGACGCCTACCAGGAATTTAAAGGCAACTCGCGGGGAACGGGCGGAGCCCTCGGCAATGAGGCGAGGGTCAAGATCGAGCGCGAGGATGAAGCCTGGAACTATTTCCTCGGGTTGAACTATGCCCCGATCAAGGACCTGAACATCGCGCTGACCTACATGTCCAACACCAAGCTCAATTTCAAGTCCGACACACAGGACAACACCACCCCTCTCGGCCCCAATTCCATCTCCTCCCGCGTCGGCTGGGTCGACGGGACCCACGAGCGCGAGGATCTGCCCGGCTACATCGCGGCCGGCATCTCTTACTTCGTAATCCCCGGCGTCCTGCGGATCGAGCCGAACCTGACCTATTACCTTGAGAAGGCGGCGAAATGGGAGGGGAGCCGTTTTCAGGATTCCGACTCCGCCGGCAACAGCTATGACATCGGTGTCACACTGGAGTACATCCTGAATCCCCAGTGGAAATTCAGCATCGGCTACCTGCACACGCAGATCATGGGCATGAATTCGGAAGACCTCCTGCCCGAAGCGCCGGAGCTGGATGCGAATTCGCTCGGCCTGGGCCTGGTCTGGAGCCCGCTCGAACGGCTGGACGTGACCCTGGGCGGTGTGAGAAGCTGGTACGAATCGGTGAAGACCGGGTCGAATTCGACCGCCTCCGGCCGCGCGCCGGCCGGCACTCAGTACGACAAGGATGTGTGGGGCCTCGCCTTCGGCCTGCAGTACCGTTTCTTCTAAGCGACGATCAACCCCGGGGGGCGGCGGGAACGGCGCCCCCCGGGTTTTTCTTGCCATTTTGCTTCGCAGTCAAAATCGTTTTCAAATTCCCATCGCCTTCTGATACAATCCGATTAAGACGGGTCGGGTTACGGCCCTGTCATGCCGTCGTCGCCGTCCTGCTTGCCTGCCGGCCCTAGGCAGCCCCGAGGATACCGCCATGCTGCTTGCCATCAACGTGAACAACACCAACACCTCCTTCGGGCTGCATCGCGAGGGGGGCTGGATCGCGCACTGGCGCATCGCGACGGACCGCTCCAAGCAGCCCGACGAACTCGCCATGCTGCTGCGCAGCCTCTGCGACTACGCCCGCCTGAGCTGGTCGGAGGTGTCGGGGGTGGCCCTTTCGAGCGTCGTGCCGCCGCTCACGCCGGTCTTTGCCGAGATGAGCCGGCGCTACCTCGGCCACGAGCCGCTCGTCGTCTCCAACACCATCCGGACCGGGGTGAGGATCCTGATCGACTACCCGGCCGAGATCGGCGCCGACCGGATCCTCAACGCCCTGGGCGCCAAGACCGCCTACGGCGGCCCCTGCATCGTGGTCGATTTCGGCACGGCCACCACCTTCGACGCCCTTTCCGCCGAGGGCGACTACGTCGGCGGGGCGATCGCCCCGGGGCTGGGCATTGCGGCCGAGGCGCTTTTCGCCCGGACGGCCAAGCTGCCGCGGATCGAGCTCACCGCTCCGCCTGCTGCCATCGGCAAGAACACGGTCCACGCCATGCAGTCCGGCCTGGTGCTGGGCTATGTCGGGCTGATCGAAACCCTGGTAGGGCGGATCGGGGCCGAGCTGGGGGGCCAGGTCAAGGTGGTCGCCACCGGCGGCATGGCCCACATCCTGGCCGAAATGACACCTGCCATCCAAACGGTCGACCCCATGATCACCCTCGAGGGTCTGCGGTTGATCTATCACCTCAACCGTTAGGAGCTGACGATGGATATCGAAATTCCGATCCTGAGGGGTAAAAACGTCGTCATCGGGGTGAGCGGGGGGATCGCGGCCTACAAGGCGGCCGACCTCGCCAGCCGGCTGGTCAAGGCCGGTTCCCGGGTGGATGTCGTCATGACGCCGGCGGCGGTCGAGTTCGTCCGGCCGCTCACCTTTCAGGCGCTCACCCGACGTCCGGTGGCGCTGGAGATGTTTTCGCTCCTGCAGGAGGCCGAGATCGGCCACGTCACTTTAGGCAAACGGGCGGATCTCATGATCATCGCACCGGCCACCGCCAACACCCTGGCCAAACTCGCGCATGGGATGGCCGACAATCTTCTCACCACGACCGCCCTCGCCTGCCGGGGCCCCATCCTGCTCGCCCCGGCCATGGAATCCGGGATGTGGGCCCATCCGGCAACGGCGGCGAACATGGAGATCCTGCTCCGGCGGGGCTCTTTCAGCGTGGGGCCGGAATCCGGCCGCCTCGCCTCCGGGGCGGAGGGGATCGGCCGCATGGCCGAGCCCGAGGCCATCCTGGATGCGGCGCGCTGGGTGCTCGGCCGCACCGGGCCGCTCGCGGGCGAAAAGGTGGTGGTCACGGCGGGCGGCACGCGTGAGGCCATCGACCCGGTGCGGTTCATCGGCAACCACAGCAGCGGCAAGATGGGGTACGCCCTTGCCTTCGCCGCGCGCGACCGCGGGGCCGAGGTCACGCTGGTCCATGGCCCGACCGCCCTGGCGGTACCCTATGGGGTGCGGGAGGTGGCGGTGGAATCGGCCGAGGAGATGCAGGCGGCGGTTCTGGATGGGGCGGCCGGGGCCGCCGCGGTCATCATGGCGGCCGCCGTGGCGGACTATCGCCCGCGGTCGGCGGCGGAGCACAAGATCAAGAAGAGCCGCGACGAGATGGTGCTCGAGCTGGTCCGTACCCCTGACATTCTGGCCGCCATCGCCGCCCGCCGGTCTCAGGGCGGGCTTCCCCGCGCCGTCATCGGCTTCGCCGCCGAGACCCGCAACGTGCTCGAGCACGCC
>JALOOS010000263.1 GCA_025454275.1 Desulfobacterales bacterium
GCCAAGCTCGAATTCCCGAACCCCAAGTGGGTGGAGAACGAGCGCATGGGCCGCTGGAACCGGGGCACACCGCGCCTGCTCCGGTTTTACGGCAAGGCCGGCGCCGACGGTTTGTGGATCCCCCGCGGCTGCCTGCGGCAGCTCATCCTGGACTGCCGCCGCATGGGGATCGACTACCGGGTCGAAGACCGACGCAGGCGGCTGCCGGAAGTCGCGATCGATTTCAACGGCTCCCTCCGGCCCTTTCAACAGGCGGCGGTGGCGCAGATGCTGGCCCGCGACTTCGGCACCCTGAACGCGCCCACCGGCTCGGGCAAGACCGTGATGGCGCTCGCCATGGTGGCGCAGCGCCGGCAGCCGGCCCTGATCGTGGTCCACACCCAGGACCTGGCGGCGCAGTGGATCGAACGGATCGAGGCCTTTCTCGGCATCCCGCCTGCCGACTGCGGTCTGATCGCCGGCGGCCGGTCGCGAATCGGGGAGCGGGTGACCGTAGCCCTGGTGCAGTCCCTCTACAAGTGCGCCGAGGAGGCGGCCCGCCGCATCGGGTTCCTGGTGGTCGACGAGTGCCACCGCTGCCCGAGCCGCACCTTCACCGAGGCCGTGACCGGCTTCGACTCCCACTACATGCTGGGGCTCTCCGCCACCCCCTGGCGCCGCGACCAGCTGTCGCGGCTGATCTTCTGGCACCTCGGGGATGTCCACCACGAAGTGGACAAGGGCGCCCTCGTGGCCGGCGGCGATGTGCTGCCGGCCGAGGTCATCCTCCGGGAGACCTGCTTCCGCCCGTTCCACGACCCCGTGGCCGAATACAGCCGCATGCTCTCGGAGCTGACAGCGGACACCGAGCGCAACCTCCTGATCGCCGGCGACGTCGCCCGCGAGGCGGCCGGCGGCGGCGGGGTGTGCCTGGTCCTCTCCGACCGCAAGGCGCACTGCGAGAACCTCCAGGCGATCCTGCGGTTCCGGTTCAAGCTGGAGTCCGCGCTGCTGACCGGGGACCTCTCCCCCGGCGAACGCCGGCAGGTGACCGAGCAGCTGAACGCGGGGTCGCTCAACGTCGTGGTCGCCACGGGCCAGCTGATCGGTGAGGGGTTCGACTCGAGCCGCCTCTCGAGCCTCTTTCTCGCCACCCCCATCCGGTTCAGCGGCCGGGTGCTCCAGTACCTCGGGCGGGTCCTGCGCCCGGCCCCCGGCAAGAGCAAGGCCCGGGTCTTCGATTATGTCGACGTCCATGTCGACACCCTCGCCGGCGCCGCCCGCGCCCGCCAGGGGGTCTACCGGCGCCACTTCGTTGCAGGCCTGGACCCAATTCCCAATAAGTTTTTGTAGGTCTGGGTACAAGAATTACTTGCCTGCAAAGTCCGATCGGTGTAAAATCTCTTTAATGACCGAAACGACCCAAAGCGCCCTGGATCTCCTCAACGCCATCCTGGAGCCGCGACCGCAACGGATGGTCTCCGGCAGCCAGCTCGTCTTGATCCTTGACGCCCTGGCCGGGGCCCAGGACCCCAACCTCGTTGCGCGCTTTCCCGCCGTCCTGGCCATCTGCGCGCGCCGGGGCATCGCGCTCGACAGTCAGGCGCTGTTCGCCCGCTACTGGGATTCGAGCCCGAAGCGGCAGAACCTCGAGAAGCTGCTTCTGGTGAGCGCGGAGCTTTTTCGCCGCGAGGGGCTATCGGCCCCCGCCAACCTGCTCTCCATCGCCGAGGGGCTGAAGACCCGGCATGCCCATCTGCTCGGCGCCGATGCCGTGCCGCTGGCGCAGGGGGTGATCGTCCCGGTCGGGCGGATGCAGGCCGCGCTGAAGACCTTCGCCGCCGACCTCAAACAAGCGGCCCCGGCACCCCCCGCCCGCACTGCGGGCGCTCCGGCTCCGCAGCGGCTCTCCCCGCAGCTGGATCGGCACCTGGATCTTCTCTTCCCGGACAAGCAGAAGGAGTTGATCTACAAGCGTCTGGAGCATCGCCCCCTGACAAAGACCGAGCGGGAATACTACTCGCGGGTGGTGAAGAAAAAGCTGCTGGCCCTTGCCGACAGCGAGCTGCAGGCCGTGGCCGGTATTCTGCTCCAGCCGCGCGGGGGCGCAAAGTTGAAGGCGCAGGATAAGTGTGGTAGAATTCAAAAATGAGAATTGTATGGGAAATCGGGCTGCAGGCGGTCGAAATCCTCACCCTCGTGGTCGGGATGCTGGGGATGGCGATGTCGGTGCTGCTGCTCGTCACCCCGGCGGCCGCGCACTACATCAGCGGTCTCGTCAACCGCGGGGTGGATATTGAAAAGAAGCTCAAATTTCTCGACAAGGACCTGCGCACGGAGGAGTGGATCTACGGCCACGGCCGGATCGCGGGCATCCTGCTGACCCTGGCCTCCCTGTTCGCGCTCGCTTTCTTTATTTTCCAGGTGAACGTCCCCGAGCTCAACCGGATCCTTTTCGGCGACCCCGATTCCTCCGGGGGACAGATTCTGCTGCTCACCTTCGTCTGGATCGGCAGGATGGCCTGCATCATGGGGGTTATTTTAGGGGTGGGCCTGGCGGCCGCTCCCAATACCCTGCGGCGGCTGGAGCGGGGCCTGAACGTCTGGATCGACACCCGTTCCTGGATCGAAGCGATCAACCGGCCCACCCGCCAGTTGGACACCGTTATTTTCCGCTATCCGGTGTTCTTCGGGATCCTCGGCGGTGCCATCTCTTCGCTGCTGATCGCGCTCTCCCTCCTCAACCTGCTCAATTGAGGGCGCTCTCCGCCCGCATTTGACACCCTGGTCAAAATCGCATATCGGGCATGTGGCGCCGGTCAACCGGGTCGGATGCTCTGGACGGTTGACCGGGGACGAAATGATGAAACGCATGCGACTATTCCCTGCCGAGCGGATGGATACCGACTTTCCCCTGAGCCTGTGGGCGGTGGGCTGGCTGGCCGTGATCAAAGCGGTGCTCTGGCTGGCCTATGAGCCGGTGCTGCCGGAGGAGACGCTGCGGATGGCGGGAATAAGGCTGCTGTTGGCGGCCGGCCCGCTGATCGCCTGCGGCATCGGTCTCTGGAACCGAAGGCGGTGGGCCGCCTGGGGGGTCGTGATCATCGCGGCGGCGAATTTGCTGTTTCTGTGGTTCTACCCCCGGAGTTTTCAGGGATATCTCGTCGACTCGGAGATCCAGGCAGTGTCGATGGTGCTCTCTGCGGTCATGCTCCTCTTTGAAGGCCCGGTGGGGGATGCCCTCATTCTGCTGGCGGCGCCGGCGCTCTTCAAAAACACCCGCCTCCCGCAAGCCGC
>JALOOS010000264.1 GCA_025454275.1 Desulfobacterales bacterium
GGCGAGCGGGTTCGCCCGGACGGCGGAGGGCACCTCCGTCAGCGTGACCACCATTTCCGGGGGTACGGCCGGCAACGTGATCCCGGATTTCGCCCGGGCGGGATTCGATGTGCGGGTGGCCTCGGCGGTCGAAGCCCGGCGCATTCACGAGAGGTTTCAGGCCCTGGCCGGCGGCGGGCACGAGAACGGTGTACGCGTGGAGGTGCGGGGGGAGATCAACCGCATGCCCATGGTCCCCTCCGAGCAGACCCTGCGTCTCTGGGGCGAGATCGCCGCCATCGGGGAGACATTGGGCATGGAGATGAAGCTCATCCGCACCGGCGGCGGCTCGGACGGGAATTTCACGGCCGCCATGGGCATCCCGACGATCGATGCCATGGGCCCTCGGCGGGCGGGCCCACAGCGAGGAGGAGTACCTGGTCCTGGGGAGCGTGGTGCCCAACCTGGAGTTGATCGTGGCGATCCTCAGGGCGGCGGCCGAAAACCGGCTGCCCTGAGAGAGGCTTTTCTTGGCCGCCTTTTTCTGCTAAGGGGAATTCATTATTTCAAGGCAACTGCCCATCTGAAAGGAGTGGAGGTCATGCGCAACCGAGTCGTCCTGCTGGGGATGTTGGTGACGGGATTTGTGCTGCTGGGAATGCTGCAGGGGTTTACGAGCCAGGCCACGAGCAGTGAGTCCTGCTTCGGGGAGGAGGCCTATACCCTCTCCGCGCCGGATGGGGTCGAGGCCAAGCGGGCGCCGGTCCCCTTCAAGCATTTCGCTCACTTTGAATTTGCCTGCGTCAGCTGCCACCACACCTTCGACGGCTCCGAACCGCCCATGGGCTGCAGCGTCTCCGGCTGTCATGACAGCACCGAGGCCGACATCTCCCCCGGCAAGTCCGACGCCTGGGACGACAACATCTATTTCAAGACCGCCTTTCATAAGACTTGCTGGCTGGGCTGCCACAAGGAGATCAAGGCCAAGAACTGGGAGCTGCGGTCGGCGATCCGGGAAGGCAAGGTGAAGCCGAAGCGCTCCGGCCCGACCACGTGCGACGGCTGCCATAAGCCGCA
Organism: Desulfobacterales bacterium; assembly: GCA_025454275.1. Taxonomy (GTDB): domain Bacteria; phylum Desulfobacterota; class Desulfobacteria; order Desulfobacterales; family SpSt-501; genus SpSt-501. The sequence continues at coordinate 1,057 of JALOOS010000264.1, forward strand.
GGGCTGACCGCGTCCGCCCGTTCTCGAACGACAGCTCGGTGGCAGTCGCTTCCATTCCACGGCCCGGGAAACCCCGGGCCGTGGTTTATGCGAGCCGCACCGTACCGGATTTCGGCCGCAAGCGCCGATGTTCTGCCGCCGGTCAGGCGACGGTGTAAGCGCCGGTCCCCACTGCGATCAACTGGCGCTCATCGTTGTGCAGCTCCATACGGGTCACGGAGACCTTCTTCCCCGTGCGCAGGACGTAGCCGGTGGCGATGAAGTGGCTGCCGATCCCCGGCCGGAGGTAGTCCACCCGCAGATCGATCGTGCCGATCCGGGCGAAGCGCTCGGCCATCACCTGCAGGGGCTGCCCCTGCATCGTCTTCAACACGCCCAGGAAAGCGACCAGTCCGCCCATGAAATCGAGTGTGCTCGATATGACCCCTCCGTGCAGCGAACCGCGGATGAAGTTGCCGATCAGCTGCGGTTGCATCGTCAGGCGCACGGAGGGATGATCGAGGTCGAGCGACTCGACGGTCAACCCCAGGACCTGGTTGAAGGGGATCTTTTCGGTAATCTCCTGCACGATGCCCAGAATGTCGGCAAACGCCTTTGTTTTTTTCATCGCTCAGCCTGTTTCCTTTCGGCGCAGAGGCTTCGGGGGGAGGGCGGCCGACGCGTGCGATGGACAGGGAGACTACCGGGGGCAACTCATAAAGTCAAACCTCCCAGGGGATAATTATGGCCATCCAGACCATCATCGAGCCCTTCAAGATCAAGACCATCGAACCGCTGCGGATGACGACCCGCGCCGAGCGCCTCGGCATTCTTGAGAGGGCGGGGTACAACCTTTTCGGCGTGCGGGCGGAGGATGTGCTCATCGATCTTCTGACCGACAGCGGCACCTCGGCCATGAGCGCGCGCCAGTGGGCCGGCGTTCTCGACGGCGACGAATCCTATGCCGGCGCGCGCAGCTTCTACCGTTTCGAGCGCGTGGTGAAGGAGCTGACCGGCTTCCGGCATATCATTCCCACCCACCAGGGCCGGGCCGCCGAGAAGATCCTCTTTGCGATCATGGGCGGGGCGGGCAAGACCATTCCCAACAACAGCCACTTCGACACCACACGGGCCAACATCGAGGTGAGTGGGGCGGAGGCCGTAGACCTGCCGGTCAAAGAGGCGCTCACCCCCTCCCTGGTCCAGGACTTCAAGGGCAACATGGACATCACCGCCCTCGAGCGCCTGCTCAAGCAGAAGGGCCGGGAACAGGTTCCGCTGGTGATGATGACGGTCACCAACAACGCCTGCGCCGGTCAGCCGGTCTCCATGGGATGCATCCGCCGGGTCTCGGAGCTGTGCCGCTCCTATCGGATCCCCTTCTTTATCGACGCCTGCCGCTTCGCTGAAAACGCCTGGTTCATCAAAACCCGCGAGCCGGGCTGCAAGGGGCGCTCCGTGCGCCAGTTGGCCCAGGAGATGTTTTCCTACGCCGACGGCTGCACCATGAGCGGCAAAAAGGACGGGCTGGTCAACATCGGCGGGTTTCTGGCGCTGAACGACGACGGGATGGCCCAGATGGCGCGCAACATCCTGATCGTCACCGAGGGGTTCCCGACCTACGGCGGGCTGGCGGGCCGGGATCTCGAAGCATTCGCCCAGGGGCTCGAGGAGGTCCTGGACGAGGACTATCTCCGCTACCGGATCCGGTCGGTGGCCTACGTGGTGGAAAAGCTCGACCACCTGGGGGTGCCGGTGTTCAAGCCGGCCGGCGGACATGCCGTCTACCTGGATGCCGCCGCCTTTCTGCCCCACCTCGCGGTCGAGGCGTTCCCCGGTCAGGCGCTCGCCTGCGCCCTCTACCTGGAGGGCGGGATCCGCTCCTGCGAGATCGGCAGCGTCATGTTCGGCAGGCGCGATCCCGCGAGCGGCGTCTTCCAGCCGGCCGCGATGGAACTGGTGCGCCTGGCCATCCCGCGCCGGGTCTACACCCAGAGCCACATGGACTATGTGGTCGAGTGCATCGGCGGGCTCTATGCCCGGCGGGAGTCGGTTCGGGGCGTGCGCATTTTACAGGAACCGCCGCTGCTGCGCCACTTCACGGCGCTCTTCGAGCCGCACTAGCCGATGCGGGGAAGGTGTGCGGCGAGGCGCTCGCGGAGCTGTGCGATGATCCCCAGGCCGACCTCGATGGGAAAGCCGTCTTCCGTGCATTCGGCAACCCCGGTGGTCCCGTCCACCGCCCCTTGGCGCACCAGGTCATCCAGGATCGCGATCGGGTCAAAGGCGTTGAAGAGATCCTCTCCCGTGCGGGCGCTCAGCGCCGCTATCAGCCCGTAGACCCCCCAGTTGCTGACGGTGGCGATGATGAGCTCCTCGCACGGGGTCACCGCAGGGATGATCGGCAGCGCGGCCAGCGCCTCCGTGATCTTGCCCATGCCGATCTCGTTGCCGCCGTCGCCGACGCAGATGCGCGGGCAGGGCGCCCGGGTGAAGAGCAGGTCCAGCTTGGCGAC
>JALOOS010000265.1 GCA_025454275.1 Desulfobacterales bacterium
GAGTTGGCCCTTGGAGAGCTGCTCGGCCGTGTGGCGGGCGTTCACGTGGCCGATTTCGTGGCCGAGCAGAGCGGCGAGTTCGGCCTCGTTGTCGAGGGTGAGCAGGATCCCGCGGGTGCAGGCGATGCTGCCGCCGGGAAAGGCGTAGGCATTGATATAAGTGGCGTTGACCACCCGGAATGAAAAGGGCATGTGCGGGCGATGCCCGCGCGAGGCCAGAGCCTGGCCGATGCCCTCGACGTAGGCGTTCAAGGCGCTATCCTGGGTGGGGCCGAAATCGCTCGAGAACTGCATGGGGGAAAATTGGCGGTCGATCTGAATCTCCTCCTGTTCGGAAACCATCATGAGCTGGGTGCGGCCTGTGACCGGGTTTGTCGCGCAGCCCGCCGTGAGAGCCGCGGCCGAGAGGCTCGTCAGTCGGATGAACTGCCGGCGGGTCAAGCCGTAGCGGTAGTTCAGGGCGTCATCCGGTAATGTCATGGTCTCCTCCTAACGCGGATAGGGACGGGTGGCGGCCGGCTGCGGCCGCGGCTCCCGCCGGGTTATCCCGAAAGATAGACGGGGTGGCATGCCAGATCCCCAAAATTTATAAAGGATCTGCGTTAGGCTGTCAAAGGGCAGGGGAAGTTGACGGCCGCCTCGGCGGTTGAGGCCCGGGCGGGGGCCGCCTCTGCGCTGCGGGCCAGGCCGGATCGGGCGGCGGGCGAACGGGTAGACAAAATTGTAACTTTTTATCCGCGCTGCGGCCGCATGATGATTTTTGATTGACTCTGCGCTCCGTTTCATTCATAAATCCCGTCGGCTGGCTGCCGCAGCCCGCTTGCGTTTCCGCCTGCCCACCTGCGTCTCGCCGGTTCTCGGAAGGACAGCCTGGCACACGGATTGCTAACTTGCAGACGAGGGGGATCCACGCAAGGGAGGTTTGCGAGAGCGCCGGTCGCCGCCGAGCGCGGTGACCCGAGCTGCCGTCTCCGCAGCGAATCGACCCGCCCGCTGGTGCCGAGCTCAAACCCCCTTGACCTGTTGCGGAGCGTGACGCGCCCCGGGGTGCCGTCGGCGGACCCCGCCGGCCGGATGGGGTGGGTGCCAAGGCGGGGGAGATGTTTATTGCCCACCCCTCCGCGCGGATGCATTTTCGGTTAAGAGGAGAAACCCATGTGTCGCTTGTTTGCTGTCACCAGCTATGAACCGTTGTCCCCCATGGTGGCGATCGAGGCGCTGAACGTCATGCGCGAGGGCCATGACGGCTCCGGCGTCGGACTGTTTCTGCGGGATTTGAGCGGCCCGTTCGAAGACATGAAGGAGGCCCCGATCCTCTCGGGCATCTTCAGCGAGGAGGGGCTCAAGCGGCTGGATGCCTTCATGATGGACATCGGCTTCATGACCAAATACAAGATCTCCATCAAAGTGCCCAAGACGCCGCCGGCCGGCGTGCCCCGCCGCGACGCCTACCTGATCCGCGCCTACGAGTACCCCGAAGAGTGGGAGGGGCTCACGCGCGCGGAGCTTCATTTGCGGCTGATGACCATCCGGCTGCAGCTGCGCGCCATGGGCGAGGCGAAGGAGGACATGATCGTCTTCTCCTTCTGGCCGGATGTGATCATGATCAAGGAGATCGGCGATCCCATCGCGGTGGCGCGCCACCTGCAGCTGGATCGCAAGGAGCTGCGGGCCCGGGTGATCCTGGCCCAGGGGCGGCAGAACACCAACTACGCCATCAACCTCTACGCCTGCCACCCGTTTTTCATCCACGGCTTTGCCAGCATGACCAACGGCGAGAACACGGCCTTCATCCCGATCCGGACCTTTTTGGAGTCGCGCGGGTTTCCCGGCTACGTGGGCTACAACTCGGACTCGGAGGTCTTCACCCACATCCTGCACTACATGAGCACCACGCTGGGCTTCGGCATCGAGGCCTACAAGCACCTGATCACCCCGCTGCAGGACGCGGACCTGGCGGCGCACCCGGACGCCTCCCTGCTGCGCCACCTGAAGCACTCCTGCCGCCCGCTGATCATCGACGGCCCCAACTGCGTCATCGGCAGCCTCCCGGACGGCAGCGTCTTCATGGTCCAGGACCGCAAGAAGCTCCGGCCGGGGGTGGTCGGCGGCAAACCGGGCATGTACGCTTTTTCATCGGAGATCTGCGGATTGGACGCCGCCATTCCGCTGCGGGACAAGAGCAGAGATTTTCAACCGATGATGCTGGACACGGCGGTCGTCGGCAGCGACCGCCAGGAGGTTCGCATATGCAGCCAGAAAGACCCATTACCCCCTCTACCCTGAGCGTCAAGGACCTGCGCTGGCAGATCCAGTGGGACAAGGAGACCTGCACCCTCTGCGGCAAGTGCACCGCCGTTTGCCCCGTCAACGCCATCGAGCTCGGGGTCTTTCGCATGCGGCGGCTCGACCCGCCGGTCGGCTTTCTGGAGGCCCCCGCCACCGTCTACCGGTCCTACTACGGCATCCGCCAGAAGACCGACCCGGCCTATGCCTGTGTCGGCTGCGCCACGTGCAACCTGGTGTGCCCCAACAACGCCATCGCCCCGGCCCGCGCCGACGAGGCCGACAAGCTGCGCTTTCACATCGACCGCGGCGGGCAGCCGCGCCGCCGGGGCGGCCGGCGCAACGCGCCCGGCGTTCTGCTCGACCGGCTGAAATTCATCCGCATCTCCATGCTGACCGACCCGGCGCTCGATGCGGGCAGACACGAGTTCGAACTGCGCACGCTGCTCGGCCGGGTGCTGCCGCCCGAGCAGAACCTCCGGCACATCCGCGAGAACGGGTGGGTCCCGCCGGTGCGCGAAATCTATCCGCTCATCATCGGCGGCATGTCCTTCGGGGCGCTCTCCCCGAACATGTGGGAAGGGCTGCAGATGGGGGTGGCCTACCTGAACGAGGAGCTGGGCATGCCGGTGCGCATGTGCACCGGCGAGGGCGGATGCCCGCCGCGGCTGCTGCGCTCGCGCTTTCTGAAATATGTCATCCTGCAGGTGGCCAGCGGCTACTTCGGCTGGGACGAAATCCTGCACGCCCTGCCCGCGATGAAGGAGGACCCCTGCGCGATCGAGATCAAGTACGGCCAGGGCGCCAAGCCCGGCGACGGCGGCCTGCTCATGTGGTACAAGGTCAACCGCCTGATCGCCGCCATCCGCGGGGTTCCGGCCGGGGTGAACCTGCCGAGCCCGCCGACCCACCAGACCAAGTACTCGATCGAGGAGTCGGTCGCCAAGATGATCCAGTCCATGAGCATGGCCTGG
>JALOOS010000266.1 GCA_025454275.1 Desulfobacterales bacterium
GGGCCGTGAGCGCCTTGAAGGAGGCCCGCTCCAGGGCGGCAAGGATCTCCCGCCACTCCGCTTCGAACACCGCCATGGCGCCCTCCGGATCGTTCGCGGCCGCCAGCAGCATGGAGCGCACGTCCTCCATCACGTCCGAGACGACGACCGCCCACCAGGCGTGGCGCTCGAAGTGCTGGCCCATCCCGGCGTAAGAGTTGTCCGAGGTGAGGCTCATCAAGGCCACGTCCGGCAGCCGCATGCGCCGCACGAGGTCCTCCATGAAAACCGCGTACTGGCCGAAGCGGCAGGGGCCGGAGCCGGTCGCCATGAAGTAGACCACCACCTCCTCCGGGCGGCGGCCGTTCTGGACGTAGCTGAGGAGGGTCCCGGTGGTCAGGATCAGCGGCAGGCACTCCTTGCAGGAGGTGTTGGCCCGGCCGACCTTGAGAACGGCCTCGTCGTTTTCGCGTGCGGCCTTGGCGTTCAGGCCGTAGCCGCGCATGAAGGCGGCGAACGCCTCGGACCCGAGCCGGCCCATGGAGGGGATGAGCACGGTGACCCGCGGGTCGCCGAGCGGCAGCAGATCGCCGGCGGAGGTGCGCACCTGGAGCCGGCCGGCGTCCACCACGGTCCGGGCGGGGGTGAAGGCCGCGGCCGGCGGGGGGATGAGCCGGCGGTCGGAGAGGTGGCGGTAGGCCTGGACGATGTCCAGAAACGCCTCCACCCGTGTCTCGAGCCCGGCATCGGCCGTGTGGCTGTCGAGTTCGAGGGTCAGGGAGGGTTTGCGCCCCATCACCTCCCGCACGTAGCCGATGAGAAAGGAGTCCGGACCGCAGGAGAAGTTGGTGATGTAGGTGGCGAAGAGCTGGGGGTGTCGTTCCACGAGCCGGGCGGCTTTCATGATCAGCTTGCCCATGCCCCAGTACATGCGCCGCTTGGAGCGCTCGGGTTCCAGGTCCAGGAAATCGAGAGGGATCACCGGCACCCCGCGGGAGGCGAACTTGTGGGGGATGCCCATGTGCGCCTCATCGACGAAGCCGCTGTAGGGCCGGGAGAGGATCACCACCCCGATCCGCCGGGGGTCGGATTCCAGCTCGGCCAGGATCCGCCGCCCCTCGGCTTTCATCGCCGCCCCGCAGGCGATCTGCTGTTCCACGGCGGCCGCAAAGGCCTCGCGGGCGGTGCGCTCCCCGACGCCCATCGCGCGGGCCGCCTCGATCAGCGGGCGCTCGGCGCCGCGCAGCCCCCGCGCCAGGTCGATGACGGGCGTGATCAGGCGGGTGCCCCGGCGCCGGAGCGCCTCCAGCCGCTCGCGAAAGGCGGTCTGGAGATAATAGGTCTCGCCCTGCACCAGCGGGCAGACCGAGGACTGGGAGCTGCTCGCATCGTCGCTGTTGGGCACCGCCTTGAAATGGGGCAGGAAGATGAACTCGGGCGGGTCCTCGGAGGCAATGAGCGCGTGGAAGAACCCGTGGGCCAGCTCGACGGGGTAGCAGAAGGCGGCCCCGCGCTGGTCGATCCCCTCCGGCGCGGCGCGCTCGGACAGGACGAGGTCGAAGCCCAGGCGGTTGAAAAAATGGGCGTAGAGCGGGTAGTAGGTGTTGACGAGGAAGCTCCGGTTCATCCCGACCCGGCCGCGCGGGGCGGCGGGCGGCTGGGGCGCGAAGGTCTCGAAGACCAGTCTCTGGCGGCGCCGCACGAGGTCGAGCGTCTCGATCTCGTAGTGCACGTTGTGCCGCAGGTTGTAGTAACGGTTGCAGGCCCCGCCGAAGGGATACTTGCGGCCCTCCACCTCGATCACGGCGATCGGGCAGCGCCGGTCGCATTTCTCCCTGCCGCCGCGGCAGGTGAAGCTGCGGCCGTAGCTGACCGCGCGGCCGGCCAGCGCCGCAAGATCGAAGGCGGCCTCGGAGATGAGGCCGCTGTCGATCCGCCTGCCCACCTCCAGGGCGACCCCGAAGGCGCCCATCAGCCCGGGTTCGGGCGGCACGATGATGGGTTTGCCCACCAGGGCGGCCATGGCCAGGGGCACGGCCCGGTTGTAGCACACCCCGCCCTGCATGAAGACCTTCCTGCCCACCGGCCGGTTGCCCTTGACGCGGTTGGAGTAGTTCATGCAGATCGAATAGACCAGGCCGGCGACGATGTCCTCGTGCGCCACCCCCTCGTGGATCGCGTTCTTGATGTCCGAGGCGATGAAGGCGGCGCACTGGTCGTTGAAGTTCGGGGGTCGCGACCCCTTGAGGGCGATGGCGGCGATCTCCTCCATGCGCACTCCGAGGGTCTCCAGCGCCGACTCCTCCAGGAAGGAGCCGGTGCCGGCCGAGCAGGCCTCGTTCATGGCATAGTCGGAGGGCACGGAGTTGGTGATGTAGGTGTACTTGGCATCCTGCCCGCCGATCTCGAAAATGGTGTCCACCGCCGGGTCGAAGTGGACGGCGGCCGCGGCGTGGGCGATGATCTCGTTGATGATCCCGTCGGTCAGGGCATGCAGCCCGGCGATCTGCCGGCCCGATCCGGTCACCCCGAGGCCCGTGATGCGGACCGTGCGCGGGTCGGCCTGGGCGGCGACCTGATCGAGGAGCGCGGCGTAGCAGCGGCGGGAGGCCCCCACGGGGTCTCCGCTGGTGCGCAGGTAAACCGAGGCGAGCAGGGCGTTGTCCGGGCGCCGGAGCAGAACGGCCTTGGTGGTGGTGGAACCGACGTCCAGACCGAGGAGGCAGGCGTCCCCCGGGCGGATCGCGTCGCGCTCGATCTGCTTGAACTCGACCATGGGCTCGAATTCGCTGAGCGGGGCGAGGGTGGCGAAAGCGCTTGATCCTTCGGCGAAAAGCCGGTCGAAGCCCGGAAAGGGCATCGTCTCGTGGGCAAGGCCCCAGAGCGCGGCCCCCAGCGCCTCCATGTAAGGCGCCTCTTCGGGGACGATCAGACCGGGGATCTCCTGGCGCAAGTAGTCGATCATCATGCGGTTCCGGGCCGTACCCCCGGTGATCATGATGCCGCGCCGCTCGATCTTCTTCAGCAGCTCCAGGATCTTGTTGGCCATCATCTTGCAGAGGCCGGCCGTGACCCGGGACTTGGGGACCCCCTTGTTGGTGGCTGCAGAAAACCGAGCAGCGGCCCGAGACGTGGTGAGGCTCGGCCACGGTCGCGAACCGGGCGGCCTCATCGAGGCTCACGTCCATCCGCCGCAGCTGCTGCAGGAAGAACTCCCCGGTGCCGGAGGCGCACTTGTTGCCCGTGATGACGTTGGCGATCCGGCCGCGGCGGTCGAGCGCATAGACCATGAAGGTCTCCCCGCCCGCCGAGACCACGGCCGGGCACTCCATCCCCTCGGGTTTGACGTAGGGGTAGGCGTGCTCCACCGCCTCGGGTTCCGGGATCGAGGTCAGGTTGACGAAGTGCCGGAACTTGCGGCCGGTGGCGGTGATCCGGTCGATGTCGCGGAGGTCGAGCCCCTGGAGGGCCCGGGTCAGGGTGGCCTTGGGGTTGCCCTCGTGCGGGAAAAGCGCATGGCCGAGAACGTTGGGGCGGCCGCCCGCCCCATCCCGGGCGGATTCCACCCGGCAGATGGAGATGGTCGAGGCCCCCAGGCAGATTCCCAGTGATGTCAGCGGTTCGGTCATGATTCGGAGGCAGCGGCCGTTCGAGTCGATTTCAATCAATAGCCCCATGAACCGTTCGGGGTGAGTTCCTGCACGAACATAAATAGTGCAAACCCGGCAGGTTGGCAAGCGCATACCCCCCGGTGGGAGCCCGCGGGCGGGGTCGGCGGGAGGGAGGCCCCGTTCAGGTCGGCCTGCGGCGGTCTTCCCGCGCGGCGACTTGAGGATCGATCCGGCTCGTGAAGAGGGGCGAGAGGGTGTAGAGCAGCATCTGGGCCAGGAGCAGGTGGCCGTAGAACGGGGTCAGCAGCGAGAGCATCAGTGCGAGCAGGTTGATCCGGGTGAGCCAGGGGTGGCGGCCCATCCAGCGGCCGATGTGGAGGTAGCGGATGGGGTAGGCGTTCATGACGAGGGCGGTGGCGATCATCACGCCGAGTGAGAAAAAGGCCCAGAACCGCTCCACCTCGGGCGCATCCCCTGAGACCTGGGAGAAGATGACCATCGGAGCGATGACGAGCATGGCCCCGGCCGGGGTGGGCATCCCCTTGAAAAAACCGGGGATGGGCGCGGTGTCCAGCGTAAAATAGACCAGCCGGCCGATGCCGGCCACGGCATAGGCGAGCGCCACCCAGCCGTAGGGCAGGCGCTCCATGGCCGGGTCCGGGTAGTCGGACATCAGAAGGTAGAAAATCAGGGCCGGGGCGATGCAGAAGCTCAGGGCGTCGGCGATGTCGTCGAGCAGCCCCCCCATGCTCACGCGGCCGGGTCTGGGCTCGGCCCCGGGCAGCGGCTCGGTGAGGCCGAGCCGCCGGGCGACGGCCCCGTCCAATTTGTCGAAGAGGGCTGCGCCCAGCAGGAAGAGCGAGGCTTCGCGCACCCGCCCCTGGGCGGCGAAAAACACCGCGAGCAACCCCATCATCGCGTTCATCACGGTCAGCGCATTGGGGAAGAAGGCCAGGATGCGCCGGCGCAGGGCCTCGTTGCCGAGGCACATCTCATCGAGGCAGAGCGTGCCGTAGCGGCGGACCAGGCTGGCCATGGAGGCGGCGTTGATGATGAAGAAGACGATCTCGATGAAGAACAGGGTGCGCAGGGGGGAGTGGCCCACCTTCGAGATCCAGCTGTATACGAAATAGGGCGGGCCGTCGGGGACATAGAAGACATAGGCATACAGCAGGGCCCCGACCGGGGCGGCGACGATCGTGCGCAGGCGGGTGAACTCGCGGTACTCGATGTCCTGGTCGAAGCGCTGGGCGACCCCGCGCATGAAGTGGGCGAAGTTGTCCCGGATCAAGACGGTCACGGCCAGGAAGAGCACCAGCACGGCATGGAGGAGCTCGGTCTTCTTGGGGTCCGGCACCACATAGAGCAGCCGCCACATGGCCCCCACGGCCACCAGCGGGAAGATGATCGAATAGACCAGTTTGTCGAGGATGCGGTCGGCCAGTTGGGCCATCTGGGGGTGGGGGTAGAACCGGGCGGCGAACCAGCCGTCGACCAGGTCGAAGGTCATGGCGATGAAGAGCAGGATGACCCCGACGGTGTAGAGGGTCGCGTTGCGGTCCCACATCACCGCCACGGCGCAGAGCATGCCGCCGAAGACCAGCGGCAGGCGCCCGTACACCAGGACGGCGGTGAGCTTCTGCGGGATGCCGGCTCTGCTGCTCGCGTTCATGGTTCCCGACTCCGGGTAAGGTTGCTGGGGGCCCTTTGCGGGGGCAGGCTGGGACGATATGCCGCGCACCGGTTTCCCGCCGGGAGAGGCCGGCGATATAGACACTCTCTCCTTAATAAAAAATGGGGGCGGCGAAGTCAAGAAAGTCCCGATCTCTCACGTACCCGTTCACGTACTCGTACACGGATTTTTGCCGTATTAAACTTTCGTGAACGTGAACGTTTTGCGGCTATCCATTGACCGGCTTCCTGAATCCCGAACCCCAACCGTGAACCGTGAACGCAAAACCCGCCAACCTCTTGTCCCGCCTCCCATCCCGCATCCGAGGCCTTGCCTCAACCTTTTGAGCCCGAACCGTGAACCCGGAACCGCATAGCCCGTATCTTGAAACCATGTTGCGTGCGGGCGGCATATCGGCTAATGAGATCCCATCGGTTCGAATCGCCTTCGGATGCGCCGCCCATGACCTCCGCTCTCGGCCGCAAGGTCGGTATCGCCTCGCTCATCATGATGGGCTCGGTGTTTCTCAGCCGCGTGATCGGGCTGCTGCGCGAAATGATCGTCGCCTACGTGGGCGGGGCCGGGGCGGAGGTGGATGCCTACCAGGTCGCCTTCGCTCTCCCGGAGGTGCTCAACCACGTGCTGGCGAGCGGTTTTCTCTCCGTCACCTTCATCCCCATCTTCACCCGCTACCTGATGCGCGGCGACACCGAGGAGGCGTGGCATGTCTTCTCGATCATCTTTTGCCTTTTCGGCCTCCTCGCCGCAGCCGGGACCCTGGCCGCCATGGCATACGCACCCAGCCTGGTGGCGCTGGCGGCGCCCGGGGTCCGGGAGCCCGAGGTGCTGGAGGCCGCGGTGCGGATGACCCGCATCATCCTCCCGGCGCAGGCGGCCTTCTTTGCCGGCGGGCTCTTCATGGCGGTGCAGTTCGCCCACGGCCGGTTTCTCCTGCCGGCGGCCCGCGCCTCGGTATGGAGGGCTTTGCCTGGGGAGTCCTCGCCGGGGCGGCGGCCGGGAACCTCATTCTGCAGATGGCCGGGGCGCACCGGGTCGGCATGCGGCTGCGGTTCGCCTGGCTCTGGCGCCATCCCGATGTGCGGGAGTACCTGCGCCTGACCCTGCCCCTGATGGTGGGGATCAGCATGAGCTTTTCAACCGAGTTCCTCTTCCGCTTCTTCGGTTCCTATCTTCCGGCCGGGGGCATCGCGGTCCTGAACTTCAGCCTGCGGGTCATGCTCATCCTGGTGGGGGTCTTCGGCCAGGCCGTGGGCACGGCCTCCTATCCTTTCCTGGCCCGGCTGGCCGAGGCGGGGGATCTTGTCGCGATGAACCGGCTGTTGAACCAGACCCTGCGCTACCTGGCCCTGCTC
>JALOOS010000267.1 GCA_025454275.1 Desulfobacterales bacterium
GACACGCGGCTCTCGGGGGGGATGCTTGCCCACGCCCTGGTGGCGGGGATATGCTCGGCAGGCGCCGAGGCCGATCTGCTCGGGGTTCTGCCCACACCGGGGATCGCCTTCATGGCACGGGCCGCGGGGGCTCAGGGGGGCATCGTCATATCGGCCTCCCACAACCCGTATGAGGACAACGGGATCAAGCTTTTCGGCCCTTCCGGCACCAAGCTGGGCGATGAGTCCGAAGCACGGATCGAAGCCGGTGTGCTCGAAGGGTTGAAGGATTCGGCAGCGGGCTCCTCGGCCCGGGAGCCGGGCCGGGTGGAGCGGGTCGATGACGCTGTCGAGCGTTATGCCGGGTTCCTGAAAAGCTGCGCCGGCGGGGGCCCGCGCCCATTTTCCGGCCTCAAGATCGTTCTGGACTGCGCCCATGGTGCCGCCTACCAGGCGGCGCCGCGGGTGTTCAACGAGCTCGGAGCCGTGGTGGAAGCGCTCCACGTGAGCCCGGACGGCAGGAACATCAACGCAGGCTGCGGCTCGCAGCACCCCGAGCGCCTCGCGCGGCGGGTGGTGGAGGCGCAGGCCCAGGCGGGGCTCGCCTTCGACGGCGACGCCGACCGGCTGATCGCGGTCGACGAGACCGGCGAGGTTCTGACCGGGGACCGGATCCTGGCCATTCTCGCCGCCCGCCTCAAGGCCAAGGGGCGCCTTGCCGCGAACACGGTGGTGAGCACGGTGATGAGCAACATGGGCCTCGGCGCGGCATTGAAAGAGATGGGGGTGCGCCATGTGACCTCGGCGGTGGGCGACCGTTACGTGATGGAGGCGATGCGGGGCTGCGGGGCGGTGCTGGGCGGGGAGGACTCGGGGCACATCATCTTCGCCGACCACCACAGCACGGGCGATGGGATCCTCTCGGGCATCAAGCTCCTCGAAGCGATGACGGAAGATGGGCGGCCGCTCTCCGAGCTCAAGCGCATCATGACGGTCTATCCCCAGGTCCTCATAAACGTGCCGGTGCGCTCTAAGCCCGCCGTCGCGAGCGTTCCGGGGATCGTCGCGGAGATCCGCCGGGTCGAAAATGAACTGGGGGAAAACGGCCGGGTGCTCGTACGCTATTCCGGCACCGAGCAGCTCTGCCGCGTCATGGTGGAGGGCCCTACGGAAGAGAAAACCGGGGAGTGCTGCCGCCGGATTGCGGCGGCTGTAAAAAGGGAGCTGGGCTGAGGCGCCGGCCGGCCCCCCGCAAAGGCGGGCGGCCGCAGGCGGGCTTCAACGCCGACAAAAAAGGCCCCGCTCATGGAGCGGGGCCTTTTTGCGTCATGCGGAGCCGTTTCAGTTGCGGTTGCTTCCGAAGATCCGGAGCAGCATCAGGAAGAGGTTGATGAAGTCCAGGTAGAGCTTGAGGGCCCCGATGATGGCGCCCTTGCGCATTGTTGCGGCATCGATGTCGGCCGGCTGCGAGAGGGCCATGTTCTTGATGCTCTGCGTGTCGTAGGCCGTCAGGCCGACGAAAACCAGCACGCCGATGTAGCTCACGATCGTGGAGACCGCGTTGCTCTGGATGAACATGTTGACCACGGAGGCGATGATGATCCCGATGAGGCCCATCATCAGGAATCCGCCCATGGAGGTCAGGTCGCGCCGCGTGGTCCAGCCGAAAATGCTGCAGGCGGTGAAGGTCGCCGCGCAGATGAAGAAGGTCGATGTGATCGAGGAGTGGGCGTAGACCAGGAAGATGCCCGAAAGCGTGACCCCGTTCAGCGCCGAGTAGAGCATGAAGAGCAGGGTGGCGGTAGAGGCCTGCATGCGCTGGATGCGGGCGCTGATCATGAAGACCATGGCGAGCTGGGCGATGATGAGCCCGAAGAAGAGCATGGGGGTCCCGAAGACGAGCCCCTGGACCTCCGGGCTGTTGGCCACGGCGTAGGCCAGGACCCCGGTCAGGCCCAGACCGATCGCCATCCAGTTGTAAACGCTGCGGACAAAGGAGTTGACCCGCACCTGAACCTGAGCTTCCCTGATGGTGATTGCGTCCATCCAACCCTCCGATGTATAGTTGTGCGTTGCTCGAAATTGCTTGAAATATATCACAGGTCGAGCCGAAATCAAGACCAATCGAGTTGATAAAAACCGATCAAACGGGTATATGGGTCCCATGAAGCCCGAGGAGCTCCTCATCGAACTGAAAAACGTCGCCGAACGGCTCGGCATTTTTGTGGAGGAGCACAATTTCCGCGAGGCCGGGGTGCGGGTCAAGAGCGGGATGTGCACGCTGCGCGGCAGAAACCTCTTCATCCTGGACAAGCACAAAGCCCTGCCGAAAAAGATCGAGATCCTCGCGAGCATGCTGGGCCGGATGGCTTTAGACGATATCTACATCGTTCCCGCCGTGCGGGAGCGTATTGCCAAGAGCGCCGGGGAGGTGGATGAGTGAACATTCCTCGAACCTCCGGCCCCATTGGTTTTAGTTGACATAATATACATTATCAGACATAGACTGAATAAATCCAGCGACCATGCCGGACCCCTTTGACGACAGCGGCGACTTCATCGCCGGCGGCAACCCCGATGCCGGCAGCCGCACCCGAACCATTCTGAGCGTTTCCGAACTCACCCGCCGGATACGCACCCTTCTCGAAAACAATTTCCCGTTCGTGTGGGTCTGCGGCGAGGTTTCGAACCTGCGCATCCCCGGCTCCGGCCATCTCTATTTCACGCTCAAGGACGAGAAGGCCCAGGTGGCGGCGGTCATGTTCCGCGGCCAGAACCGCCAGCTCACCTTTTCGCCGGCAGACGGAATGAGTGTCGTCGGTCTGGGGCGCATCGGCGTCTACGAGCCGCGCGGCACCTACCAGATCATCCTCGAATACCTTGAACCCGCCGGGATCGGCGCACTCCAGATCGCCTTCGAGAGGCTCAAGCAAAAACTCGCCGATGCCGGCCTGTTCGATGAGCGGCGCAAACGGCGACTCCCGTTCTGGCCGCGCAAGATCGGCATCGTCACGTCGCCCACCGGTGCGGTCGTCCATGACATCATCACCGTCACCGGCCGGCGCTGCCCAGCGATCCCGCTTGAAATCGTGGCGGTGAAGGTCCAGGGCCCCGGCGCCGAGGATGAGATCTGCGGCGCACTGGCACTTCTCAACCAGCGCGCCGATTGCGATGTCATCATTCTGGCCCGCGGCGGCGGATCGCTCGAAGACCTGCAGGCCTTCAACTCCGAGCGTTTGGCCATGGCGATTTTCGACTCCCGCATCCCCGTCGTCGACTTCACGATTGCCGATTTTGTCGCCGACCTGCGGGCGCCGACCCCTTCGGCCGCCGCCGAGATCACGGTGCCCGACCGGCTCGAATTGGTGAGAAGAATTTTAGAAACAACTTTAAAGCTGAAAAATGAACTATTTAATAGGATAACCAAAAATAAAAAAGAATTATCAACACTGTCTGCAAGGCTGAAACACCCCAAACGCCGCATCCAGGAGTTGTGGCTCCGGGTCGACGACCTTCAAGGCCGACTCCTCCGGCTTCAGTCCGCCTATCTCCGGCGCAAAAAGGAACACCTGGATGGGATTCGCAGGCGCCTGATGCACGTATCGCCGGCGGTTCAGTGCGAAAAGTTTAAGATTAAACTTATATATAAAATAGAAAAGTTATTTAATTCAATATATAAAATAATAAGCATGAAAACTTCGCCGTATCGCGAAGCAGCCGCCCGTCTGGCATCGCTCGACCCTATGGCCATTCTGCGCCGGGGCTACAGCGTCACCCGTCGGCTTCCGGACCAGGCTGTGGTTACGGATCCCGGCCAGGTGGCGGTCGACCAGGCAATCGAGGTGATGGTGTTCAGGGGAACGATCCGGGCCGACGTCAAGGGAGTCATGCGCCATGGCAAAGAAGAGTTTTGAACAGGCC
>JALOOS010000002.1 GCA_025454275.1 Desulfobacterales bacterium
ACGATCTCCCTGGCGGCCGTCCCCCTCCCGCCACCCCCATCGGCGCCGCCGGCCGTCCCGCCTCCCGACCCTCCCGCCGTCACCCAGGTGCCGCAGGCCCCAAGCCCCGCTACGCAGACGGTTGCCCCGGCGGCGGGCAAGACCCCGTCGCCGGCCGGTCGCCCTGTGCCCCGGGCGGCGACGGCAAGGCCGGCGGAGGAGGCTGCGACCGCTCCGGCACCGCAAGCACCGGAGCGGCCGTTATCCGATGCAACGGGAGATCACAGCCGGCCGCCGGCGGAGAGGCAGGCGCCCCCCTTCGATGCAACACAAGAGCCCGCCGCCGCTTCAGGTCCCGTCGGGGCGTTGCGGCCGCCGGCGGCGCCGGTGCTGGAATCGGCCACCCCCCACTACGATCGGAATCCCCCGCCCGACTATCCCCGCCGGGCGCGGCAACTGGGGTTCGAAGGTACGGTTTTACTCGATGTGGCGGTCAATACGCAGGGTGGGGTTGATGCGGTGGCCGTCGCGGCTTCGAGCGGCTATGCCATGCTGGACGAGGCGGCCCTGGGCGCGGTCCGGCACTGGATTTTCAAACCTGCCCGCCAGGAGGGCCGGCCGGTAGCGGACCGGGTCCTGGTCCCGGTGCGCTTCGTCCTCAGCGCCTCATCTGCCGCCGGCAAATGAAGGCAACCGGTGAACACAGACCAGCCCCCCGGCCGTGATCAGGCAGCCGGCTCAGGAACCGAGGGCATCTCCCGGAGGCGGGCCGGGTCGAGCGGGGCGACCATGCCGGCGACGGTGAACATTTGGATCGCCTCCTCGGCAAATAGGCCCTCTCTGACCGTCAAGCAAGCGGCGTTTTGATGGGCGGTCGGTCGGGGAAGCCGAGTCCCGCCAGCTCGCGGTAGGCAGCGGCGACCCGGTCGAACACCGCCTTCCAGGTCAGCGACTGCAAGCTGCCGGCGGTGGCAGGGGGCGCCTCGCAGGCCGCGGCCCGGGCGAGCTGCCGGGTGATGGCGCCGGCCAGGTCCGCGACGAAGCGGGGCAGGTCTTCGGCCACGGGCGTGTCGGTGCCGACGAGCCGGGGAAGGGCTACGGTCTCCACCACGCCTTCCGCGCAGAGCCCCGCGGGCATCCAGGTCTCCATTCCCTTAAGTTCGGTCATCACGACCCGGCACTCGCAGGCGAGCGCCTCCACCACCACGAGCGGCAACCCCTCGAAGAACGAGGGCAGGACGAAGAGATCGGCCGCCTGCAGCACCTTGGCGAGCTCCTCCTGGGAAAGGGCCCCCAGAAAAACCACGTTGTCGAGATCCTCGGCCCGCCGCTGAATCGCCTCGGCGCCTGGTTCCGCAGCGGCACCGGCGAGGAGGAGCGTGACCCTCCGGCCCAGGGGGCTTTCGACCCGGCGCATGGCATCGATCAGCCAGGGAACCCCCTTCGGCGCGCTGATTTTTCCGGCATAGGCCACGACCAGCTCCATGCGCCCCCCGGACGGCGGCGGTGCGGGGGCGGGGCGGAACAGTTCGGAACGGAACCCGGCGCCGACGATGCATACCCGCTCCGGGGAGATGCCGTAGGCGCGGATCACGTCGCTGCGGTTGGCCGCATGCAGTGCGAACACCCGGTTCACGGCGGCGCAGGCCGGCCGCACGAAGGGGGCGAGCTGCGGCGCCTTCTCGAGCTGCCGCAGCTCGGTGCCGTGGCTGGAGACGCAGAGGGGGGTGCTCGCATCAATTCGGTGAAGGTGGAAAACCGCGTCGAGCGATAGGGCATGATGTCGCTCATCCCGGGAACCGGAAACGGCACCGGCGGGCGGTCGAAGCGCACGGCCGTGATTTCATCGGGCGCCAGCGGGGGAATCCCCGGCAGCGGCTCCTCCCCGGGGATCCCGATCACGGCATGCTGGCGATAGCCTGCCTCCGCCCCGTGGCGCACCATGGCGAGCAGCGCAACCCCGCTCCCGGTTTTTCCAGGCTGCTGGGAGAGCAGGTGCAGGATCCGCAGGGGGCCCTCGGACGGGCGCCGCCGCCGGGCGGCGGCCGGCTTGACGTCTAGGAGCTGCCGCGACAGTCGGCCCGCCGCGGTGCGGTCGGACGGTGTGCTCATACCGGGTCCGGGGTCACGTCGGGTTCCACCTGGTAGGCGTTGGCAATCCGGTTGGTGCCGCAGAACACAGTGGATTCAGTACTGGCAGTTGTTGGTGATCGAGACG
Source organism: Desulfobacterales bacterium (assembly GCA_025454275.1). GTDB lineage: Bacteria > Desulfobacterota > Desulfobacteria > Desulfobacterales > SpSt-501 > SpSt-501. The sequence continues at coordinate 2,198 of JALOOS010000002.1, forward strand.
GCGAGGGCGATGATCTCCTTGGTGCGCAGGTCGAGCTTTCCGGGCCGCATGACGCTCTTCAGCTTCTGCCAGACCGCCTCCAGGTGGTCGGGGTTGACCGAGAGGGCCTTCCAGAAATTGGGGACGAAATCGATCTTCTTGACGGCCATAATGTCTTCGTAGACCGCCTTGACCTTGCCGGTGGCTTCCGTTTCGCTGATGGTGCGATACAGGGACATGGGGGACCTCCTATATACAGTGGGATAACCGGCGTTCGAGCACCCTTTCGGCAGAATCTATCCTGAACCGGCCCGCCGGGCGGTAACGAGGCCCATGAGGAGCAGCGCCGCAGCGGCCATGAGCGCGCAGCCCAGAAAGGCCCCGTCATATGTCCCGGTCGCGTCCCTGAGGCCGCCGCTGACCCAGTGGGTCAGGATGGCGCCGGAGCCGTAGAAGGGGGTCCAGGCGCCGGCCACCGTCCCCATCGCCTGCCGCGGGAAGTAGTCCCCGGCGCAGGCGCCGTAGATCGGGAAGGTGGCGCCGTAGAAGACGGCCATGGCGGCCGTGACCGCGCAGAGCGCCGGCCACGAAATGCCCCCGGGGATCAGGACGGCCAGGAGGGCCGTGATGCAGGCGTTGGAGACCAGAATCGTGCGCTTGCGCCCGAAGAGGTCCGAGAGCGGCAGCACGATCAGGACGCCTGCGATTTGAAAAAGCCCGTGGATCGTTGCGAGCAGGCTTGCCTGTCCCAGCGGGAAGTTCAGCTGGTGCGTGGCGTAGTCCACCATGAAAGTGGTGAACCCATAGAGCCCGTAGGAGAGGGCGAAATAGGAGAGGCCGATGATCCAGAAATTGCGCTCCGCCAGGATCCGGCGAAGGGGCACCCGGCCCCCCGGGGAGCTCTGCGCCGCGGCCGTGGCCTCCGCCTCTCCCCAGGGTCGCCGGTTGCGGTCGGCCGGGTCGCTGCGCAGCAGAAGTCCGTTCGGCACGGCTAGGGCCAGCGCCGCCGCTCCCAGAAAATACCAGGCATAGCGCCAGCTGAAGTGTTCCACCACCCAGGGAAAGACCATCCCCATGACGGCGAACCCCAGTCCGTAGCCGGTCGAGAGGATTCCCAGGGCAAGCCCCTTGCGCCGGATGGAGAACCAGCGCTGGACGAGGGTGATGACCGGCACCCACAGCCCGCTCGCCCCCAGTCCCGTCAGGCCGAAGGCCACGCAGGCGGTCCACAGGTGCCGGGCCGAGCCGAGCAGCAGGACCCCGGAGGCGAGCATCAGCAGGCAGGCGCTGATGACCCGCCGGGCGCCGAGCCGGTCGGTGAGGTAGCCCGTGAAGGGAGTGACGACGATGTAGGTCAGAAGGTAGCTGTTGTAGATCGTGCCGCCGGCGGTGCGGCTGAGCCCCAGGTCCCGGATCATTTCGGGCAGGACCACTCCGAAGCCCAGCCGGACCGAGTAGTTCACGAAGAGGTTGACAAAGCAGATCGCGAGCATCACCCAGGCCGGGTGCAGACCGATCCGGCGAGCGTCGGGTTGCGGTGGCTCCGGCCGGCTCATCGGAGATGAACGCCTCTTTTCACTCCACTCACCCCACGGTCAGGCTCTCCCCGCGCCGGGGCACCACGGCCGCGAAGCCCCGTTCGGCCAGGGTGCCGGCGAACGCCAGCGATTGGGCCTCCTCGCCGTGCACCAGAGCGATGCGCTTCACCCTCAGGTTGGATTGCTGCAGAAAGCGCAGCATTTCATCCCGGTCGGCATGGGCGCTGAACCCGTCGATTTTTGCGACATGGGCCCGGAGGGGGTACTCCTTGTTGAAGAACTTCACGATCGGCGGATCCCCCTTGCGCCCGGATGCCTCGAAAGCGGCCCCCAGCTCCGCGATGCGCCGGCCGAGGGTGTTCTGCGCCATGTACCCCACGATCAGGATGGTGTTGCGCTCGTTGTGGATCTTGAACCTCAGATGGTGCAGGATCCGGCCCGCCTCGCACATTCCCGAGGCCGCGATGATGATCTGGGGGCCCTCCCGGCGGTTGAGTTCCATCGACTCGGCGACCGATCCGACGAAGCGCACCTGGTCGAAGCGGAAGGGGTTCTGACCTTTTGCCAAAAATTCGGCCTGGGTGGCGCGATCGTAGAGCTCGGGGTGCTCCGCGAAGACCCGCGTCAGGTTGGAGGCGAGCGGGCTGTCCACAAAGATCGGGACCCCCGGCAGGCGCCCTTCGTTGGAGAGCTCGTGCAGCACGTACAGGAGGACCTGGGTCCGTCCGAAGGCAAAGGCCGGAATGAGGAGCGTGCCCCGGCGCTGGACGGTTGCATCCACCACCTGCAAGAGCGCGGACTTGAGGTCCGCGACCGGCTCGTGGCGCCGCTCGCCGTAGGTGCTCTCCATGATCAGAAGATCCAGATCCCGGTCCTCCGCGGCGAAGTCCAGGGTGGGGTCGTTCAAGATCGGCTTGTCGAACCGGCCGAGATCGCCGGTGAAACCCAGCCGCCGGGTGCCGCCGGCCGTGCGGGCGGTGATGATGCAGACGGCCGAGCCCAGGATGTGGCCGGCATCGTAAAAGGTGCAGCTGATCTCCCGGCCGATCGTGATCGGGTGGCGGTAAGGAAAACCGTCGAAAAAACCCAGCGCTTTTTCGGCGTCGGCCAGGGTGTAGAGCGGTTTGACCTGCTCCAGGCGCAGTTCGTCCGCCAGGCGGTTGATGGTCTCGACGTCGAGCTCGTGGCGGCCTTTTTTGAGGATGCGTTTGGCCGCCTCCCGCCGCCGGGCGATGTCGTTGCCCTCCGGCCGGGGGTGCTCGCCCCGGGAGAGTGCGGCGCGGACGGTTTTATAGTTCAGGTAATCGGCGTCGGACTCCTGGATGCTGGCCGAATCAGGTAAAAGGTAACTGCAGGCCGAGGCGGTGGCGCGGGTGCAGAGGATGCGCCCGTTGAAGCCGTTTGCGGTCAAGACCGGGATCCGGCCCGAGTGGTCGGTGTGGGCGTGGGAGAGGACGACGTTGGTGAGCAGCCCGGGGTCGAAGGGCAGCACCCGGTTTTTCTCGGCGGCCTCGCGCCGCCGCCCCTGAAAGAGTCCGCAATCGAGCAGAACGCGGTCTGCGGCCGTGCTGATCAGGTGCATCGACCCCGTGACCTCGCGCGCCGCCCCGTAGAAGGTGATCTGCATCAGAAGAGAGCCTCCCGCCCGGCAGGAAAAGGCCCAAAGGCCGGTCCCGGTGGGCGGGGGGATGAAAACGGCCATGGGTTAGACACGAAGCCGGGCCCCGATACCTGCATCGGCCCCGATCGGGTCTTTGTCTCCCCAGACGATGGGCACTAAGTAGGCAATGCCGGCCGATGTGTCAACCCTCGCCAGGGTGGAACACCGATGAAGTGCGGCGCGGCGGCGGTCGAGCCGGATCCATTCCGTAGATCCGCTCCGCCTCTGGCATATTCGGCCCTCCCGTGTCAGAATACGATCATGTCGCTTTTTTCCACGATGGCTCCGACCGCCGTGCTGCTGGCCGGTGCGGGGGTTCTGGTGGTTTTCTACCGGGGCTTGAGCCGGCGCCGGCAGGCCGCGGCCCTTCGGTTCCCGGGTGCGGCGGCCGCGCGCAGCCCGGGCCGGGAGATCCTTGCTCAGGCCGAGCAGGTCGCCCAAGCGGTCGAGGACACCATGTCCGGCGGCCTCGCGTTTCTGGCCCTGTTTGCCGGGGTGCTCGCAGCAGGGGCGGCGTTCGGGCCTCCGGGGACCCGCTTGACCTCGACGGCCCTGTCGGGTGCGGCCGGCATCCTGCTGCTGGGGTTGGGCCTGATAAACTGGCTGCGCCTGAAGCGTTTACGGGCGGAGTTCATGCGCCGACACGGCGGCCGGGTGGAGGTGGCACGGGCGTTGGATGCGCTCGAACCCCTGGGCTATCGACTCTTCCACGATCTCGGCGTCGGCGGGTTGAACCTCCACCATGTGGTCGTGTGCCGCAAGGGGGTATTCGTGGTAGAGACGACGAGCGGCGCGGGGCCGCCCCGGTTGAAGGGGGGCGGCAAGGCCACCGTGGACTACAACGGGCATGTATTGATCTTCCCGCGCCGCACCGATGAGAAGACCCTCCGCGAGGCGCAGGCGCGGGCCGAGCGGCTCGCGCAGTGGCTCGGGCAGGAGGTCGGCGAGGCGGTGGCCGTCCGCGCCGTGGTAGCCGTTCCGGGGTGGTACGTCAAACGCACCTCCTCCGAAGGGATCCCCGTAGTCCACCCGAGCCAGGTCGGGTCGCTTTTCAAATACATCAAGCCCCAGTCCCTGTCGGATGAGCTGCTCGGCTGCGTGGTACACCGTCTCGAACAGGCTGTTTGAGAGGGCGTGGTACCCCCTCCTGGCGCCTCCCGCAAGGGCAGTGGGAGGGGCAGGTGTTGCTTCAGGCCATCGGTTTTTCGATTCCCCGCACCGTTCGCCGCAGGAAGGAGCTGCGCGTCATCCCCGCTCCGACCGAGTCATAGAGCACCCATTGCGCCTCCCGAAGCGTCTTCAGCCGGCGGTTGACGGCAAACCCCTGGATGGTGTCGGGCTGCAGCGCGTCAAGGGCCAGATCGTAGGGCAGCCGCTGCATGCAGACGACCGAACAGTTGCCGCGCAGGTGGATATTCGTCACCATCTTCTCGGCCAGGAAACGGGCGACCGCCTCGCGCGCCGGCGCCTTGCCGTCCCCCAGCACCTGCTCGAGGGTCAGGGGCAGCATGGCGAAGTTGGCCTGGTGTTCAATCAAAAGGTCGATCTGCGACAGCGATAGCCGGTGGGGGGCGAGCAGCGCCGCCAGGTGGGGCTTGGCGCCGCGGGTGGCATAGAGGAACACCCCCTTACCGTCCATGCGGCCGAAGACCCCCTCCGCGTCGAACTGGGCCTCGATAAAGCCGGCAAAGCAGCCGTGGCTGCGGGTCAGTGCGTCGACGACCCCGCAGGCGGGGGGCGGCGGCGCGGGGAGCGTGCCTTCGATGAGGCTCATTCGGATCGGCTCGCCCTTCTTCAGGAACACCGCCGCCAGACGGCGGTATCGGCCCGCAGCGGTGTAGGCGGCGGCGAGCCGCTGCACAATGGCCGGATCGGCCGCGGCGGTCATGATGTCGAAGCCGAAACCGGCGCCGTAGCCCTCGTAGAGCTCGAAGGCCGTGCGGAAGTTCTGAAACGCCCCCGCCAGGGTCTCATCGGGGAAGAGGCGCTCCATCAGCGCATGCTGCACCCGGGCGGCGGTGGCCGGGACCCGGCATTCGATCCGGCCGAGCTGGTTGTCGACGAGAATCCCGTCGAGGCGGCCCTCGCGCGCCCAGGCCAGGAGGCCGTCGGCGATCCGGCCGACGAGGTCCGCGCCGGGATCCAGCCGCACCTCGGCCGTCACCCTTCCGGGCCGCGAGCTTCCCGCGAGCCGACCGATTTCGAGCGCGGTCGCTACGGCGTCGTCGCCGAAGATGATGTTGCTCGTGTCCAGCGGTTTGAAGGCCTGGGCGCGATGGATGTTCTCGGCCCCCACGACCACGGCGAGGTCGCCGGCCTCAAGCTCCCCGGAAAGGGCCAGCAGGTAAAGCGCCTCCACGCTCACATTGAAGCCGGGGCAGCCGGCGTAGAGGTCGAAGACGAGGGCCTGCGGGCAGGCCTCCCGGATGCGCTCATGAAGATAGCGGCTGGTCGGCCCGGGATCGACCTTGTCCTCGCCCACGTTGGTGGCGGCGATCAGGACGCGGATCCGGGAGGGGTCGATTCCGGAGGTTGCGAGCAGGTCCTGGAAGGCGATGAGACCGATCCGCTCATCGGCGGGAGCCGCCATGCGGGTGCGCACCCCGATGCGCTCCTCGATACTCTGGCGGTTGACGGGGATCCCACCCTTGAACGCCATGCCCTTGTTTTCGTAGATCGAGTTGTCCACGAGCGTCCCCCCGTTCCAGGCGCCCTGGGCGATGATATCCACCACGCAATCGTCAGCCGCCATATGCAGCCCCTTTTCACACGTTGAACCGGAAGTTGATGATGTCGCCGTCTTTGACCTCGTAGCTCTTGCCCTCGAGCCGAAAGGTTCCCTGTCGGCGGGCCTCGGCCGTGGACCCGGCGGCCATCAAATCATGGTAGGCGATCACCTCCGCGCGGATGAAGCCCTTCTGGAAGTCGGTGTGGATGACGCCGGCGGCCTCCACCGCGGAGATCCCCCGGTGGATGGTCCAGGCCCTGACCTCGTCGCTGCCGACCGTGAAGAAGGAGGCCAGCCCGAGCACCTCGTAGGAGAGACGGATCATGAGGTCCGTGGCGGATACGGTGATCCCGTAGCCGGCCATGAAATCCCCGACCTCATCGGCGGACAGGCGAGCGAGTTCCTGCTCCAGACGGCCGCGCAGCACCAGGCAGCGCTCCCGCCCGGCGAGATCGCCGGTGTCCGGCATCGCCGGGTCGCTCTCCTCGTTGTTGAACACCACCAGGACCGGCTTGGCCGAAAGCAGCATGAAGCCCCGCAGCGCCTTGGCGGCCGCGATCTCCGGCCGGCGGCGCAGGGGGGTCTCCGCCTCGAGCAGGCTGCGGCTGTCGGCGAGCAGGCGGTGCTCTTCGGGGTTGAGTTTCTTCCCGCGGCGCTGGTCGAGCTCGATCCGCTCGATCCGCTTTTCCACCTGCACCAGGTCCGAGAGGATAAGCTCCTGGTCAAGCGCCTGGAAGTCCCGCAGGGGGGTGCGCTCCGGACCGTGGTTGCGGACGATGTGGATCAGAGCGTCGCACTCCTTCACCGGCTGCCACGGACTCTGCTCCTTCTTGGCCCCCCCCGTTCCGGGCAGCAAGTACTCCACCTGGGCGTAGATGGTCTTGCGGGGCGAGAACATCCGGCTCAGCGCATCGACCCTCTCATCCGGGACCCGCACCACCCCGAGGCGGTCCTCGCCGCGGGAGGCCGGGTCCGCCTCCTGCCGTGTCAGGGCTTCGAAAATCGTGGAGCGGCCGGAGAGGGGCAGGCCGATGATTCCCAGTTTCATGTGCAGCGACCTCTTGCTGAGTGGCGGTTGAACGGCCGGGCGATAGCGGGCCGACCGCGCGGCCGGCAGCCAGGCCGAGAACGGGATCGGTCCGGCCGGTCAGGGTCTCTTTCCGGGTTTGATCAACTCGCTGAAATCGAAGGTGCCGGAGGCGTCGAAGGGCACCAGTGGGGGCGCCATTCCTCCCAGACGCAGCCTGCCTTTCGCGCGGTAAGTGAGCTGGCCGGACTGGTGAATCCCGATCATGCCTCGCACCATGTGGATGACGGACGAGTAGGCCTGGAGCGAGAGAAGCTCCGAACCGAAAGCGGGGATGCTCACCGCGCTGGGGGAGGCGCCGGTGGCGAACGGCGTATCGTTGATCTCGAGATCCAGGGTAACGGCCTGGACATCCAGCACCACATCGTTCGGGTTGACCACCCGCAGCGTTACGAGAAAGGCGCTCTCCAATCCTCTGCTTTGCTGGATCGTGATGTCGGCGAGCGAGATGCGGGGGGGCTCGAGCCCGGTTCCAAGATGGGCGCAGCCCCCGAGGGCCAGCGCGGCCGCCAGTGCGGCCCCCAATTTCCAAACGGTGGCGAGTCCGGTCATGCGCTCCTCATTTTTTTCCCGGCAGAATTCCCTTCAGCAGGCCGCCGGCCTTTTCCTGCAAGGTGGGGGCATCGGTGGGTGCACCCGGGGTCGGCACGATGCCCTTAAGCCCCTCCTTGGCCATTCCCGCAAGATCCGGGCGAAAGACGGGGTCGGCAAAGCTGCCCGAAACGATGACCGGAATCACAAGCCCGGCCCGCTCCTTTTCGTCGCCCTGGCCCTTGATCGTGCCGACGATGCGGGGTTCCAGTCGGAAGTCCAGCGTCTCCCGGACCAGATCGGCCTTGCCGGCGGCCAGAAGCCTCAGGAGCGGCGAGCGCAGCAGCGCCTCGGTGGTGGCGAACACCCCCCGCTGAAGGGTGAAGGGAACGGCCAGTTCCGAAAAATCCGTGCGCGGCCGGGGTCCGGTTACGGTCTGGCCGATGAAGGCGCTCTTGACGTTGCGCACCATTCCGGCCAGATCGACCCCTACGATGGCGCCGTCGGCAAAATCGATGCGGCCGTTTCCGTTGAGGCTCTGTTTGATGCGGGCCGGGTCGTCACCGACCATCGACAGGCTGATGCGGGCGTTGGCCAACCCCTCGATGATATCTTTCCCGGCCAGGTCCCTGATGAGGGGGTTTGCCTGCACCTTGTCCAGCGTCACGTGAAGCTCGGTGACCGGCCGCTCGCCTCCGACGTTCACGACCGTTTTCCCCGCGGCGCTGCCCTGGTAGAGCGTGAGGCCGAAGGGGTCCAGGGAGATGACCCCGTCGCGGGCCCGCACCTTGAGGTTCACCTTTTCGACCGTGGCCTTGGCCGCCGTCAGGCGGCCGACCGTAACCGTCCCATCCATCACCAGCTTGCGCAGCGCTCCGTAGTCGGTTTTCACCTCCGCAGGCCGGGGCGGGGCCTCCCCGCCGGCAGCCTGCCGCCCGGCGGCCGGGGGCAGGTAACGGTCCAGGTCGATTTGATCCAGGGCGAGCGTAAAGGCCACGTTCGGTTTGGCGAACTCCGTTGCGGTCAGATTGAAAGTCAATTGGCTCTGATCGAGGCTCAGCCGGCCGTCGGCCACCGTGACGGAGGCGGCGTCGGCCTTGACGGCGGCAGCAAGAGAGAGCCGCTCGATCACCTTGGGGTCGGCGGTGTCGGGCACGCTCAGCCCGAAATCGGCCAGCAGCCGCCGCGGGGAGAACTCCGCGACCGCGATCGTGAGATCGGCCCGCGGGCCGGCGAGAAGGTTCTCAAGCCCGCCGGTGGCGCGCACTTTGAGGTGGCCGGCGGCTTCGATGTCAAGTTCCAGGGGCACCCGTCCTTGCCCGAGGTTCGCCCCCGCAGGGCCGAGGCGGCCATGCGCGGCGACGGGCTTGCCGTTGAGGTCGCCGCTTGCGGAGAAGTGCACCGGGCGGTCCAAGGAGAGATCCTTCAGCTCCAGCCGGAGCTTTGAGAGCTCCTGGCGCGATGCGGCGTTGTGGTCGATCAGAGTGAGCGTCCCGTCTGAGACGCTCAGCTCGCCGACCTCCAGGGAGGTGATCGGCAGTCCGGATGGGGCTGCCGGCGCGCTTCCCGGCGCGGGTGCCGCGGGTTTCGGCCCCTTCGGGCTGCGAGCGTTGAAATCCCAACTGACGCGGCCGTCCTTGTGGGTGATCAGGAACACTCTCGGTCCGGAGATCACCAGACGTTCTACCCGGACCTCCCCGAAGAGAAGCGGCAGCAGCTTCAACCGCACTTCGAAGGCACGCACGGCGAGAAATTCGGGCTCCGGGAACCCGGGCGGGTTGCCCAGCCGAAGTTCGGAAAAGGATACGCCGGCCCACGGGAAGAGCGACAGGCGGACATCGCCACCGACCGAGAAAGAGCGGCCGGTGGCCTCGGCGACCATTTTTTCGAAAGGCGCACGGTAGTGGCGGGCATCGATGAAATGCGGAATGATCAGGAGGGCGGCGATGACCATGGCCGCGAGGCACACAACGGCAATTCCCACCCACTTAAGAACGGTCTTCATGGCTGCATCCCCCGTCGCCTGGCGCTGCTCCACCTGCGCCGCCCGCCGATTGAGTGCCAACCGTAATCACCGCAACAAAGGTAAGCAACCGGTTACCGGTTCCATCCCATCGGGTTCGTATCAACATGTTGGGGGTAGGGGGCGTTTGACTCACTACCGAAAGCGTGTTAGACTGATCCAAATTCAAACGAGGAGAAAAGCGCTCATGATGACGATCGAACGGCTGCACGAAATGTTCGACGCCCGCCCCGGCGATTCCACTCTGAAATTCGAAGGCAAATGCCATGACTGCCGCAAGGAGGTGACGGTGGAGGTTTCCCTGGATCCGCAGGGGTTCGCCGTCAGCGGCGGTGCGCTCTTCGAGCCCGAGCCGGACAAGCTGTACGCCAAATGCGACGCCTGCTTCAGCACAAACCCCCTTCTGACCGGTTTCCGCAATTGCGAAGTCTACAGTCGGGTGGTCGGCTATCTTCGGCCCGTCTCGCAGTGGAATGAAGGCAAGCAGGCGGAGTTTGCCGACCGGAAATGCTATCGGGTGTGACCCTTTCTACTTTTTCCGGGCAGCCAGCGCGCTTTGCAGCTTGTCGGCCAGCGCACCGAAGGAGCCTTTGGCGGCAGGGGAAAAGCTCTGCCAGTCGCCCTCATCGTCCGTGCCGGCCGGGGCGAGCGAAATCCGACGTTTCGGCACGTTGACCTCTTCCACCGCAACCGAAACGGTTTCACCCTCCCGGATCTTCTCGAGCATGGCGGCCGAGGATGACCGTTTGATGCTTCCGATCGGAAGCAGGCCGGTGATCCCGGGCGCCAGTCGCACGAAGATGCCGAACTTTTCCTTTTTTTCGACCACCCCTTCCACACGTTTGCCCGCGGGGAACTTCTCGATCACTTCGGCCCACGGGTCGCCCTCGGCATCTTTCAAGCTGAGCGCGATCCGCCGCTTTTCAAGATCGATCCCCTTGACCGCCACCGTGACCGTATCCCCCGGGTTCACCATCTCCTCCACCTTGAGGACCCGACGGGTGTAGCTCATCTCGCTGATGTGAACCAGCCCTTCCAGCCCCGGGGCCACCTCCACGAAGGCGCCGAAATTCATGCAGCGGGTGACCCGGCCTCTCACCACATCGCCCGGCCGCAGTCTCTCCTCCACGCTGAGCCAGGGGTCTTCTTCGAGCTGACGGATCGACAACCCGATTCGCGGCGGCTTTTCCCCCGCCGCCGGGTCGATGCTCAACACCTTGACCCGGACCCGGTCTCCGGGTTTAAGGACCTCCTCGGGCAATGCCGTCCGCGACCAGCTGATTTCGGAGACGTGGACCATGCCCTCAACGCCGGGGGTGAGCGACACAAAGGCACCGAAGGGCATCAGCCGCGTGACCTTGCCGTCGAGAACATCTCCGATGGTGAGCGATTCCATGAACTGTTTCTTGAGGACCTCGAGCTCCCGGCTGAGGAGGCTGCGCCGGGAGACGACGATGTTGCGCCCCTTGTCTTCGAAACGAGTGATCAGAAACTGGTAAGTGGCGCCGACATGGGCGGCGGGATCGCTGACCGGGGCGAGGTCGATCTGGCTGATGGGACAGAAGGCGCGCCGCTGCATGACATCGACGACAAACCCCCCCTTGCAGGGTTCCTTCACCTTGCCCTCCACCGGGGCTTTTTTCTGAAACGCTTCACGCAGGGCCTGGGCGCCGCCCGCGCCGGAGACGGCGCGGGAGAGGCGGATCTCGTTTTCGCCCACCGCCGCCACGTACAGTTCGAGCTCATCGCCCTCGCTGACGGTGAGGTTCCCCTCCGCATCGAGCAGCTCGGCGCGGTCGACCACTGCATCGATCTTGCGGCCCGTGTCGACGAAGACCGCATCCTTGCCGATCGATACGATGCGTCCCTTGATCCGGTCGCCGATGCGGGCCTCGGCGCCCTTCTCCGCGCTGTATGCGTCGAGCAGCGCGGCAAAACTCTCTTCGGTTGCTGGTTCGGTGTGCTCTTCGATCATGAACCCAGTGCCTCCACACAAAATAGTCGCGCAGCGATGAAATCGCCCAGCGCCTTATTAGCAGCCCTGGCAACCGGTTTCAAGGCGAAAGCGTGATCGACCGCTGCGGGGGAAGATACCCGGCATCCGGCGGCCGCGTGCGCGGGGAGGAGGGGTGGCTATACGTAGCGGGTGAGGCGGCCGATGAATTTGGAGAAAGGCTGGCCGGCCTCGACAATGTCGAACACCCAGAGGTTGTAGGTTTTCTCGAAGGCAATCGCGCGGTCCTGGAGGTAGGAGACGGGATGGACCAGAGCGAGGACCTCCTCCAGTCCGACCATCCGGGCCGCACTCCGCAGGGCGTTCGCGAAGATTTCCGGGCTGAGCCCTTCCGGGTCGATGACCACGACCTGGAGGCAATGGGTGAGATCCGAAAGGTTCAGGCCGATTTCGGAAACATTGGCGATGATGAAGGCTTTCAGCCGGTCGCCGTGATTCAAGGCCAACAGACGGCGCTCCCGTTTCAAGCCGAGGCGGCGGAATTCATGGGAGAGCTCATCCATGCGCCAGCTCGTGGGCGCGAGGTCGAACGCCTTCAGCATCAGGCCGCCGCTGGCAAAGGTGTAAAAATCGTTCAGATCTTCCACGTCCTTCTGGCCGGCGGCATCGATCCGCCAGGACTCCGGCAGCCTCTCCCCGGCCTGCGGCGGGCCGCTCAGATGCAGGTAGGCAAACGGGTCGAGCGAACAGGCCCGTGGGTCGTTCAGAGAACGGGCGAACCCGCCGAAAACCCGGTGCGGGAAGCGGTTCTGGGGCCGGTAGTAGCAAGCCAGGAAATTGGTATGCAGGCTTTGGATGCGGAAGGTGTCGTGGATGAACCGGGAAATCTGGTCCAGCACCACCAGGCCGGCCTTGTTCAGGGCGCTCTTGCGGGCGGCGTGATGGTGGATCATCCAGGTGTTGTGCCAGAACCGGATCATCGCCATATGGCCCAGGATGACGCCGTTGTTCTGGTAGACGAAATGCCGGGCGATCTGCGGGTTGCGGGTGTAAACCTTTTCGTACGTCTCTTTGATCTCTTTTTTGCGGGAATAGATCGATGCGTACTTGTGGGGATAGATGAAGCCGGTTTCAAACAGAAAATCCCAGAGCGCGTCGAGGTCGAGCTCATTGCAGATGTAGGAGTTGCGATCCTTGCCCTGATGGAGCATGGCCAGCAGTTTGACGTGGTCCTCCGCCGACATGTCGATCAGCGCCAGGCCGCAGCGAATGGAGCGCTTATCCCCGCCCGTCGCTACAAATTTGCGGAACACGACCTGCGCGCTGCAGGTGAGCTTGAAGCTGTTGGCAAACCAGATTTCGACCTTGGGCAGGGTCAGACCCGGCATCAGGACGGCGGACGGCTCCTCCTCCTCCACGGCGAAACCGGACCCGGATAGGTCGATCACGCTCAGGTCCACCCGCCGACCGGTGAGGGGATGCCGGAAGATGAGGTTGGGGGAGGGGGTCAAGGCCTGGCGTTGGCTTCGAAATTCGGCCTTGCGGTAACGCACGATCTCCTGCTTGAGCGGCTCCAGGACGAAGCCGCGCGTCGATTCTCCGTCGGTGCAGCGGGTGATGCTGCATTCTCCGGTAAAAAAGGTCTGAGGGCCTTTGAAGAAAACGACGTTCGCGGGCAGGGCCGGATCGATCCAGTCGAAGCGCTGCGGGGGCGCCGCCTTCAGCTCCACCCGGAAGGAGAAGGCGTTGAAATCCAGAAGGCGGCCCGCGAAGGAGGAGGAGTTCTGAAGCAGATACACCGAGATGTCGCTGCAGGACTGCCGTTCGACCTTGCGGTGGGTGATTTCGTAGCTGACCGCCGGCAGTTTCAGCCGGGCGCCATCGGCCGTGAGCTCAACGATTTCGGGGACCACGCGGATAAAACGCTGGCCGCGCGGTACCAGGATATGCTCGAATTGGAAGGATTGAAGCACGGCCGGCATGTCGCCGGGCGCGGACCAGCGGAACTCCAGTTCGTCGCCGAAACAGGGCTGCGGCATGACCGGGATGACCAGCCGGCGGTCGTAACGGCGATGGCTGAAATGGACTTGGATGCACTCATCCTGGAAGTGGACGAAATTCAGACGGTTGACGACAAGCTCCCGGCTGATCTTGCGGGCGGAGTCCGCCGGCGGCTTTTCCGCTTCCGGCGCGGGCATGGCGGCCAGAAGGCGTTTCTCCTCGGCCGTGACCGGGGAGGGGGGCGGGGGCGAAACGGGCGGGGTGTCAGGCGCCTTCTGCGCTCCGGCATGGATGGAATTCACGCTGGGCAAAAGGAAGGATTGGGTTTTCATAAACTCTTCTTTGCATCGGGTGGTTGTGCGGGGGCGAAGGCACCGCCCCACATGGGCCGTGGCGGTTCAAATCCGGAGCCGATCGCGACTATCGGTTGAAGGTTCCACGCCCGCGGTATCCAGATCGATGCCAGCTGCCGGTAGCAACCCTATAACGCTTTTAAAAACAACGCAAGCCTCCTGTGAAACGTTAACCCAATACTAACGATAAACGCATGGATGCGGAGTGCTCTTGCCTTCTGACGGCCGGATTCCTATCTTGGCCTTTAAAACCTTCTAAAGAGGGAACCGAAGAATGGGCAATCAAATCAGGACTACGCTTTTACTGGGGCTTCTGACCGGTTTGATCGTGTGGATCGGCAACTGGCTTGGCGGGCGGCAGGGCATGCTGATCGCGTTGCTGGTGGCGGCCGGCATGAACTTTTTCAGCTACTGGTACTCCGACAAGCTGGTCCTTAAGATGTACCAGGCCCGGCCGGTGGGGCCGCAGGACTCCCCGGAGCTCTATGGGACCGTTCAGGACCTCTGCCGGCGGGCGGGGCTTCCCATGCCCAAGGTCTATGTGATCCCCCAGGAGTCGCCCAATGCGTTCGCAACGGGCCGCGACCCTGAGCACGCGGCGGTGGCGGTGACCGAGGGCCTGCTGAAGCTGATGAACAAGGAAGAGGTCACCGGTGTGCTGGCCCATGAACTGGCCCACGTCCGCCACCGCGATATTCTGATCGGCAGCATCGCGGCGACCATGGCCGGAGCCATCATGATGGTGGCCAACATGGCCCGGTGGTCGGCCATCCTGGGAGGCGGCCACCGGAGCGACGGCCAGAACAGCGGAGGAGGGATCGGGTTGATTGCAATGTCCGTTATCGCTCCCCTCGCCGCAATGCTGATCCAGATGGCGATCTCGCGCTCGCGCGAGTACATGGCCGATGCCGCCGGCGCCGCTTTTGCCGGCAGCCCGGCGGGGCTGGCGAACGCCTTGGAAAAGCTGGGGGCCTACTCGAAACGGCTGCCGATGGAGGCAAACCCCTCGACCGCCCACATGTTCATCGTAAACCCGCTCTCCGGGCGCAGCCTCATGAGCCTCTTCTCCACCCATCCGCCGATCGAGGAGCGGATCGCCCGGCTGCGCGGCCAACGCTTCCAGGGTCCCCGGGAACCGTCGTCCTCCGGGCCGGCCGGGGGGCAGGATGCGGGGCGGGCGATGTGGGACCGGCTCTCCGGCAAGTCCTGACCCCACTGCATCAATCGGAGGTCGGCGGCCGCTGCGACTGCCCTGACGCGCTTTCGTCGCCATCCGGCCGAAGGACGGACGGCGGGCGGCAGAGATTGCAGCGGTCGTCGCTGCAGCCGAGGCAGTCGAAGCAATCCCGGCAAGGGTGCTTTTGCGGATGGGCGCGGACGGTCGGCGGAACATACACCCGGCCCGTCACCCCGCATAGAGTGATGAAAGGCATGGTCGGCGCCTTCTATTTGGCAGCCGGCAACGCGCACTCAAGCGCGGCCTTGCGCGTCTCCACGTAGTGGGCGGCCGCCAGGGCGGCGGTGCAACCGTCTGCGGCCGACAGTACGATCTGGCGGGCGTATTTCTCCCGCAAATCTCCGATCACGTACAGACCCGGAATGGTGGTGGCGCATTTTTCATCCGTGATGACATAGCCGTCGGCGTTGCGCCGGATCCCGGCCGGCACGAGGCGGTTGTTGGGAACAAACCCGATGAAGATGAAGAGGCCGTCGACGGGGAGCGCGGAGCTGTCACCGGTCACTGTGTTCCGCAGCGCCACGGCGTTGACCCCGTTCGCATCGGCCTGGATCGCGGTCACCACCGAATTCCACGCGAAGCGGATCCGGCACTCGGCCTTGGCCCGCTGCTGGAGAAGGGCGCCGGCCCGCAGTTGATCGCGGCGGTGAACGACGATCACCTCGCGGGCGAGCTTGGCGAGATAGAGCGCCTCCTCGATGGCCGAGTCCCCGCCGCCCACGACCGCGACGGCCTTGTTGCGGAAGAAAAACCCGTCGCAGACGGCACAATAGGAGACCCCGCGGCCGTAGAACTCCTTTTCCCCCGGCACCTCCAGTTTGCGCGGGCTGCCGCCGGTTGCCAGAATGACACTGTGGGCCTTAAGACAATCTCCACCGGCCAGGCGCACCGTGTGGCCGTCGAGGCCCGGCTCGATGACGGTCACCTCATCGGAGCGGATCTCCATGCCGTAGGAGCGGGCGTGGTTGAGCATTTTCAACGACAGCTCGGCTCCGCCGATGTGCTCGTCCCCCGGCCAGTTTTCGACGGCGTCCGACAGGTTCACCTGCCCCCCGGGCGCTCCCATCTCGACCAGCACGGTCTTGAGTGCGGCGCGCATGGCATAGATCCCGGCGGTCAGCCCGCCGGGTCCGCCGCCGATGATGATCAGATCGTAGAGGCCGGAGCAGTCCATGAGGTCTCCTTCTCTTGTTTCATCCCGCAGCCTGCATCCCGTATCCCGCATCCGGAATCAGCTCACCCCGCGGCGGCGGCCAGGCGGGCCGTGTACTCCTCGAAGGACTTCATCAGGGCGCGGGTCCCCGCCCCGGGAGATCCGGCGCCGATCACCTCCTCGTCCACCCGCACGACGGGCACGATCAGGCGGTTGGAGGAGGTGATGAAGACTTCATCGGCGGCAACCAGCTCCGCGCGGGAAATGTCGCGCTGGTGAACGGGAAAGCGCTCCTGCGCGAGAGCGATCACTTTTCCGCGGGTGATGCCGTGCAGGATGCCGCGGTCGGGGGTGACGAGCGCGCCGCTCTGAAACGTAAACACGTTGCTGGTGGTGCCCTCCCGGACCGATCCGGCCGGGTCCACGTAGAGGGCCTCGATGGCCCCCTTGCGGCGGGCCTCGGCGAGCACCAGGATCGCCCGGATGTAGTCGATGCTCTTGGCGCCGGGGATCGGGCGGCTGTAGGGCACTGTAATGACGCGGGCGCCCTCGGCATACCACCCCGGCGGGTACGGACTGAGCGGGGAGACCATGATGGCGATCCGCGGCTTGCCTTGGGGGGTGATGAAGTCGGGGCTGGGGCCGCCGGTGACCAGGACCCGCACGCTCGACTCCACCGGCGGGTTGTGCCGCAGCGTCTCCCGTACGAGGTCGGCGATCTCGGTTTCGGTCCATGGCAGTTCGATGCCGATCTCCCGCGCGGACCGAAACAACCGCTGGACGTGCTCCTTGATGAAGATCACCTTGCCGCGGTAGGTGCGCATGAAATCGAAGCATCCGTACCCTCTCAGCAGCCCCAGGTCATTGATCGGGAAAACCGCCTCCGCGTCGGGCACGAACTTTCCATCGACATAGTAGACATTGGCCATACGGTGCGTTCGCCTCGCTTTCCTTCGAATGTGAAGCGGAATTATATGACCTTCCCGGATAGCTGACAAGCCCGGAGTGCATCGGCGGCCGCCGGCGCGGTTCTGCCGCCGGCTCTAAAGGGTTCGGGCCAAAGAGCCGATACCACCTCCGGTACAGCGCCGCGGCGCCCGCCCGCCTTCCGCCTGTCCGGATGCGGTGCGGCCTATCTCTGTGGGGTCATAAGGAAAGATCGCCAAAATGCGAACCGATGCGCCTCTGTCCACCGGTCCCCGGTCCCCGGGCGGATCCCCTCCCGCGCTGCAGACCATCGTGGCATCACTGGTTGCCACCGGCCGGGTGAGCCGCGAGCAGCTCGCCTACGCCCAGCGCGTGCAGGCCAAACTGGAAACGCCGCGCCCCACCCTGGAAGTGCTCAAGGACCTGAAGTTCGTTACCGACGAGCAGATCAAGGCCGCCGTTCGCGAAAACGCCGCCCCCGCTTGCCTGGGAAGTCTGCTGGCCGAGCTGGGCCGCATTCGCGCCGAGGATCTGAGCACCGCCCTCGCCATCCGGGCCGAGAGCGATCCGCCCCGGCGCATGGGGGAGATCCTGCTCGAGCGGCGGCTGATCGATGAGCGCGCCCTGCTCGAAGTGCTCTCGCAGCAGATGGGGTTTCCCTGCGTGGATCCGGATTTCACGGAGATCGACCCCCGGCTCTTTTTCAAGGCGCCCGCCGCCACCTACGAGGCCCATGGGTTCGTGCCGGTCCGCATGGAGGAGGGCAAACCCCTGATCGCGTTCGCCGATCCCCTGGAACCGGCCGACCTCGACGCCGCGCGCGAGACCTTCGGCCCGAACCTTACAGCCGCCATCGCCCGCAAGAGCGCCATCGTGCGGGCGATCAAGCGCGCCCAGCGCACGAAGCAGCGCGAACGCATCTCCGCCGCGGACGAGGGGTCCATCATCGCCCTGGTCGACGGCATCATCCAGGCCGCGGTCGCGCGCCGGGCGAGCGACATCCATATCGAACCGTTCAAGGAGCACACCCGGATCCGGTTCCGCCAGGACGGAGTGCTCGTTCACCACGATGAGTTTCCCGCCGCCCTGCACGGTGCCGTCACCAACCGCCTGAAGGTGATGTGCGATGTCGACATCACCGAAAAACGGCGCCACCAGGGTGGCCGTTTCGTCGTCGATCAGGGGGAGCGCCGCCTCGACCTGCGCGCCTCCTTTTATGTAACGGTTCACGGCGAGAAGATCGTGCTGCGCCTGCTCAACCGCCAAAGCCAGCTGATCCGGCTCGAAGAGAGCGGCATGGCGCCCCGGATGGTGGAACGGTTCAAGGAGGAGGCCCTCTATCTGCCGAGCGGGATCATTCTCATCACCGGGCCGACCGGCTCGGGCAAGACCACCACGGTGTACGGCTGCATCAACCACATCAACGACCCCCAGACCGCCATCATCACCGCCGAGGAGCCGGTCGAATACGTCATCGAGGGCATCGCCCAGTGCTCGATCAATCCGCGGATCCAACTGACCTTCGAGGAAACCCTGCGGCACATCGTGCGCCAGGACCCGGATGTGATCGTGATCGGTGAGATTCGCGACACCTTTTCAGCGGAGGTGGCGGTTCAGGCGGCCCTGACCGGCCACAAGGTGATCACGACGTTTCACACCGAGGACAGCATCGGCGGACTCCTGCGCCTGCTCAACATGAACATCGAAGCGTTTCTGATCGCATCGACCGTGGTGAGCATCATGGCCCAGCGGTTGCTGCGCCAGGTGTGCCCCGACTGCGCCGCCTCCTACCGCCCCACCCCGATCGACCTGCAGCGCCTCGGGTACGGACCCGGGGATGCCGAAGAGGCCCGTTTCACAAAGGGCCGGGGCTGTGCCCGCTGCCAGTACACGGGCTACCGCGGCCGGGTCGGCATCTTCGAACTCCTGCTTTTGAGCGAGGAGATCCGCAACGCCATCATTCAGCACCAGACCAGCCAGGAGATCCGCCGCATCAGCATCGAATCCTCCGGCCTCACCACCTTGCTGGAGGACGGCCTCGTCAAGGCGGCGGCCGGGGTCACCACTATCGAGGAGCTGCTGCGCTGCCTGCCCCGGCTGCAGCGGCCCCGGCCGCTGCCGGAACTGCGCCGCCTGCTGGAGGTGTGAGCATGGCATCCCCCCCCTCCTTCATCGAGATCGTCGAACACCGGATTGCAACCAACTCCGTCCGGCTGCCGGTCTTCAACCTCACCGCCGCGCGGGTGCAGCAGGAGGTCGGCCGCGAAGAGGTCAACCTCGCGCTGATCGAGCAGCTGATCGTGAGCGATCAGGCCCTGACCGCCGCGGTGCTGCGGTTTTCGAACTCGGCCTTCTACAAGGGGCTGACCCAGGTCGCCACGGTGCGCAACGCCATCATCCGCCTGGGGATCAACGAGGTGGCCAACATCGTCATGGCGGTGACCCACGAAAACCAGTTTCGCTCGACCGATCCCTTCTTGAACGGGCTCATGCACAAGCTCTGGCGGCATGCCCTCGGCGCCGCCATGGCCGCCCACTGGCTGGCGCGGCACTGCGGGCTGCACGGGGTCGTCCATGAGGCCTTCTTTGCGGGGCTGTTGCACGACGTCGGCAAGCTCTTCATCCTGACGGTGATCGACGAGCTGCAACAGAACGGCGATCTGCCGGTGAAGCCCTCCGCGGCGCTGGTGCTGGAGGCCATGAAGGATCTGCACGCTACCCACGGGTACGCGCTCATGCAGCACTGGAACCTACCGGAGCGCTACAGCCGTGTCGTGCGCGACCACCATGCCGCCACGGCGGGGGGCGAGGACCCGCTCTTTCTGACCGTGCGCCTGGCGAACAAGGCGTGCCGGAAAATGGGGATCGGCGTGGTCCATGAGCCGGCGCTGGCGCTCGCGGCCACGGCCGAAGCCGGGGAGCTGCACCTGTCGGAGGTGGACGTCGCCAAGTTGGAGATCATGCTGGAGGATTCGCAGCCGTTCAACCGGAAAGAGGCCGAGGCGGTGAAATGAAAGCCCGATCCGAGTGCCACCGCCTGCCGGGTGGGACCGGCCGACCCGCGCCGGTGCCGCATGCCTAGCCGTCCGGCCGCCTCCCGGGCCTGGGTGCTCTCCGAGTCGCTCCCGGCCACGGTGGATCCCGGCTCCGTCGACCCCGAGGCCGACCGGGGCCCCGTCAGGGAGTGCCGGATTTCGGAGATCGGCCGCTACCTGCTTCACCCGGGCCCGGTCGAGATCCGCAAGCGGCTGGTGGGCTGCGAGGTTCACCGCGCCCAGCGCGGCCTGGTGCGCTGGCTGCGCCGGGTCGGGTCCGGGCTGCGCCGGCGGGCGCCGAAACGCCCCTCCGATGTGCTTCTCACCGGGTTCAAGCTCAAGGTGCCGGCCATGAACGACCCGGACCTGGAGGCCCACCTCCGGCGGCTGGCCGACGAGCTGCGCAGTTTCGATCCCTTCATCCCGAAGCTCGCGCGGATCCAGGCGGCCGGGCTCGCCCAGCTCGTTGGCATCTGCGAGGAGGTCGGCGGCGGGTATTCCTACCTGAAACTGCAGGGAACGTTCGAGGAGAAGATTCGCTATCTCAGCGCCAACGTGGGTCGCGAGGTCCGAGTCACCCTGCACCGCGCCCAGGTCTCCGAGGGTCTTTTCGATCTGCGCGGCTTTCCCCCGGCGGCCTTTAACCCGGCCAACGCATTTCGGCTGTTGACCTACACCCGGGCCGGTGCCCCGGCCGCCTGCGTGCTGAACGCGAAGGGGAACCTGGATTTCCGCCTGGCCGACCCCCAGGTGGTATCTTACCTCAGCCTGTTCGAACACACCCTGGCGGTCAATCCCGACCTCCGGCATGCGTTTGAGGCCTGTTTTCTCGGAAGCGCCCGGCCGGTGCGTCTCTTCTTCAACCGCCAGCTGGAGGTGGATTACTCCAAGGCCAACCTTCCGGAAATCTACCGCTCCCTGTTGCGGTCGACCGATCCGGGCGGCAGCCGCCACCTCATCAAACCGGTGTTGAACAGCATGCAGACGGCGGTCTCGTTGAGCTATCTGCCGGCGGCGGAAGGCGGGGAGGAGAAGCTCTTCACCCAGGTCTCCATCCTCCACGATCTGCGCGCGCTCGACTCCCTGAGGAAGAGCCTGCCCGCCGTGTATGCAGAGCTGAGCCGGAGAGCCTTCAGTTCGGACGCCGGCCGCTTCTACCTGCTCGATTCGATCACCGGAGCCACTCATGGCAGCTGACTACCGCGCCGGCGATTACGCCTGGATCCGCGAGCTGTTGGATTACCCGCGCACGCTCGAGGAGCGGTTGCGGTTTTTTGATGACACCGCGAGCATCGTCATTCCGCCGGACCCGATCGAGCGGGTCATTTTCCAGGACCGGGCCAAGATGGCGATCCGCAAGATCGCCCAGAACCGGGGCCACATCCTGATGGTGGGGCGCCCCGGCACCGGGAAGTCGATGCTCGCGGAGATGTTCAAGGAGGTGCTCGACCGTTCGGTGGGAGACATCCTGCGGCCGCAGGAGCTGATCGTGGCCTTCCCCGGCAAGGACCGCAACCACGTGCGGATGGCCTACGAGGCGCCCGAAACCTTCGATCGGGTGATGGAGGCGCTGCGCACGGCGCTGGAGGCGGCCCAGAACAGCAGCGAGGAGTTCAGCCTGGAGCCGGAGATCCGTTCGGTGCGACGGCTCGGCTGGGGCCTGGCGGGGGCGGCGGTTCTGGCGGGGGCGGCGGGTCTCTTTTTCCCGCCGCTGCTCCTGGCGGCCGGTCTGGCCGGGATGGGGGCCATCTTCATGCGGATGCAGGAGAACAGCCACCGGGCGCAGGAGAAGATCCAGCGCGAATCCGGGCCGGGGATGCGCAACGACGTGAAGCACCTGCATGACCTGATGCCCGAGGTGCTCTTCGACCCGCGCCAGGAGCGTGAGCTCATGGCGCGGGTCTCCGAGCCGAGCGCCCGCAACATGAAGGGCGGCTTCCGCCACGACCCCTACCAGTCGGGGAACCTCCATACGCCGTGCCACAAACGGGCCTATCTCGGCGCGCACGCCACAGCCCCCGTCATTTACGTCGACGAATTGAAGACCCTGGTCAAGATGGGCTACATGGCGGAGCTGCTCGAGATCATGCAGAACAAGCGCTACATCCTCGAAGGGGGGAGAAACGGCGGCAGCGGCGCCGCCGACCGCTCGGAAAACCCCCTGCGGGCGGAGAACATCATCGTCGCCTGCTGCAATCACGATACCCTCGCCTACCTCCAGCAGGAGGGCGACGGGGCCTTTCTGTCGCGCATCGAGGACAAGGGCGAGGTGATCGACATGGAGAGCGCCGTGCCCGAAACTCCGGAGACCATCCGGCAGGCGGCCCAGTACGTCAAGCAGGAGATCGTCAACCTGGGCCGCGAGTTCCGCCGCAACTGGGGAGCGGTGATCCGCCGCGAGGGCTACGAGAGCGTGCGGCGCCGCAGCGAGCACATTTTCGGCAAGCCCCTGCCGGCCGATTTCCGCCTCCAGGAGCGGGAGTTCTCCCGCAGCGCCGTGATGGAGATCGTCAAGGAGCTGCGCTGCCGCGCCGCGGACGGCAAGTTGAGCGGGATCCTGCGGCCGATCAACGGGATCGTGAAATCGGCCGAGTTCGCGGCCATCCTGGAGAACTCCCCGCAGGTGGAGCCGGTCCACGTGCGCCGCGCGATCGAGGAGCACCTGAGCCTGGAGGGCAGCCTCTCCCGGGAGATCGGCGAGCACAAGAAGTACCTCAAAAAGTACATCACTTCGATGACCGACTCCATCGGCTACGTCGTGGGGCTGGCCGTCGTGCACTCGCCCTCGAGCGGCCAGATGGTCGGCCAGCCCCTGCCGATCCACTGCCAGATCACCGCGGGCAGCGCCGACAAGGTGGTCGCCCCCGGCAAGATGGGAGAGATCGCCAAGGCCGCGGCCCAGAACGTGCGGGCCTCGATCAAGAAAGTGCTGAAAGCCATCGGGGCCCCGGCCGTCGGCTACGAAATGCACGTGGAGTACATCCAGGCCCACGGCGGGGTGGAGGGGGACAGCGCCTCGGTGGCGATGGACATCGCCCTGATATCGGACTTCATTCAGCAGCCCGTCAACCAGCGTTTCGGCGTCACGGGCTCCCTCACCGGCGACATCATCCTCGCCGTGGGCGGGGTGACCGAGAAGATCCGCTCGATCATGGACCCCGGCCTGGGCATGGAGGGGGCCTGCATCCCGTGGCTGAACAAGCACGACGTCGAGCCGCTGCTGGTCAATGCGGAGGCCGAATACACCCAGCAGGGGGAGATCCCCGGCATCCGTATCTACCGGGCGCCGGGGCGGCGCGAACCCTTCGACATCTATTTCTGCAAGACCAAATACAACGTCTACAAGATCCTTATGGGACTTGACCGCGAAGCGGTCGAAACGCGCATGATCGAGCGCAGCCGCAAGGACCTCGAATTCCTCAACGCGGCGGCCGACGAGGCGGGCCACCTCCGATCCGGCCCGCCGTCGACCCCTCCCCCCCCCTGAGCGAGCTCTGTTTCCTGAAACAGCCCCCTCCGCCGCCTAGGCGGCCGCCAGGGATGCGAGGAGCGCCACCAGAAACCCCTGCAGCCGGCAGAAGGAGGGTACGTGCAGCCGCTCGCTCGGGGAGTGGGCGTTTTCGGTCGTCGGGCCGAAGGAGATCATCTCCATGTCGGGGTAGATGCTGCCGATGATGGCGCACTCCAGCCCGGCGTGCAGGGCGCTGACCCGGGGTTCGGTCCGGGTGCACTCGCGGTAGACCCGCCGGCAGCGGTCCAGCAGCGGCGAGGAGAGATCGGGGGTCCAGGGCGGGTACTCCGATTCGGTCTCCCAGCGCGCGCCGGCCAGGGCGGCCACCGCCCGGACGCTCTCGGAGGCGGCGTCCAGAGCCGACCTCGTCAAGCTGCGCTGGCTCGTGACGATCCGCAGGCTTTCCGCGCTGACCGCGGCCATCGCCAGGTTGCCGGAGGTGTGGACCAGGCCTTCGAAGTCGGGGGAGAGCTGCGCGACGCCGTGGGGCAAAGCGAGCAGCAGGTGAATCACGGCCGCGCTCTCCCCGGCGCTCAATGCGTCAAGCGGGCCGGCCGCGGAGGGTTCCTCTTCGATCGAGAGGAAAAGGGTGGTCTCGGCCGGAAATTCCGCGCGAAAGAGTGCCTCGGCCGCCTGGGCCTGCCGGCGCAGGGTCTCGATCCCGGCGGCCGGGCAGGCCAGACGGGCGACAGCATCCCGCGGAATGGCGTTGCGCCGGGTGCCGCCGGAGAGTGCCATCAGGCGCCCCTCGCCCGGGGAGCGCATTCCGGCGAGGGTGCGCGCCAGCAATTTGAGCGCATTCGCCCGGTGCCGGTGGATATCGATGCCCGAGTGGCCGCCGCAGAGCCCCCCGACGGTCAACCGCACGATCGCCTCGCCGGCGGGCGCCGCCGCCCGGACGGGGGCCCGGCGGATGGTGACATCCCGGCCTCCCGCACAGCCGACCGTAAAGACCCCCTCGCTTTCGGAATCCAGGTTGATCAGGGTGCGGCCGGCGAGCCAACCGGCCTGAAGCCCCTTGACGCCTGTGAGGCCGGTCTCCTCATCGACCGTGAAGAGCAGCTCGAGCGGCGGGCGCGGGGTGTGCGTTCGCTCAGCGACGGCGGCCGCCAGCGCCAGGGCCACCCCGTTGTCGGCGCCCAGGGTGGTGCCGTCCGCGCGGACCCAGTCGCCTTCTCGGATCAGCCGGATCGGGTCGCGGGTGAAATCGTGGGTCGATGCGGGCGTCTTCTCGCACACCATGTCGAGGTGCCCCTGCAGGATCACCCCCGGGGCGCGCTCCCATCCGGGGGCGGGCGGCACCGCGATCAGGAGGTTGCCGCTGGCATCCCGCCGGGCGCGGAAGCCCCGCCCGGATGCCCACGCCTCGAACCAGCGGGTGATTCCCTCCTCGTTCTTGGAGCCGCGCGGAATGCGGCTGATCGCCTCGAACAACGCCATAAGCCGCCGGTCGTTTTCATCCATTCGAGGTTCCTCCTTTATGGAAACGGCCTCCTTATGGAGCCATCCGCCCGGGCTGTCAAGCGATGCGGATCGGTTGACGATTGACTTGGACGCGGGAATCGTCTTAATGTCGTAAGGGTCCGTGCGCCGGACCCCCTGCGAGGTGACCCATGCCGTCCTTCGATCTCACCGAATTCTTCAAACTCTCCTCGGTACTCAACTACAACCTGAGCGCCGCGTCGCTGAACCGCTACAACGTGATGATCTACATCCTGGGCGGCAAGCGCCTGGACCGCGACGAGGGGTTGGACCGGGAGAAGAAGAGCCTCATGATGGAGGCGCTGGGATACCTTTTAAGCGCTTACAGCCACAAGCGGCGGCGATTGGGGCCCCTGGCCGTCCTGCACCCGCTCCGGGCCGCCGCCCTGATGACCCGGGCCCAGGAGGAGGCGGCGCTCGTGAGCCTGCTCACGGTCCTCTTCCACGACATCCTGGAGGATGTCCAGTCGGTGGATTTCAGCGCCCAGGAGTGGCAGGACATGGAGCAGCGGCTCTTCGAGCTGCTCGCGCACATGGCGCCGGAGGATGAGCAGCAGCTGATCCGGCGCCTGGAGTGCCTGACCCGCACCAAGTCGGAATCCTACTACCGTTACATCGGGCGCATGCTGGAGTGCGCGGCCGTTTTTCCCGAAGTGGTGGATGTGAAACTGGCGGATCGGCTGGACAACACCCTCGACATGCGGGTGGACCTCGAAGACCCGCTCGTCGGCATCGACTGCTTCCAGAGCCTCTTTCAGCTGCTCTTCGTTCGGGATTATCCCGGCTATACTCCCACCAACGACCACCAGCCGGCCACAGCCATGAACGGCTCGCGGCGCCTCTACCAGCTGTTCAAGAACGCCGTGCTGCTATCCCTGATCCGGCAGCCCTCCGTCCCGACAGGGGGAGCCGCGCGCCGGACCCTCTTCAACGCCGTGGCCGAAGCCAGCCTGCGCGAGGCCCAGCGCACCCTGATGCACCTGCTGGGCTACCACTTCAAGGACCGGCGGGCGCAGCGGGAGCTCGTCCTGGACGCCATGGACTACTGCCACAGCGGCCGCACCGATCTGGTCACGCGCCCCGACGGGCAGCGCCTGCTGGACGGGCTCTTTTCCACCTACTTCGCACCGACCGACGGTCGGCTGCTCACCCAGCAGCTGGACAGCCTCTACCAGAACAAACCGCTGATGATCCAGGGCTCGATCGCTTTCATCGTCATTTTCCTGCGCTTCCTCCACGACCCGCTGTTTTTCGTCCGCGGCATCAGCACCGAGGGGATCCAGGCCGATTGAGGAAAGGAGCCGCATGAAGGCACTTGTCAAAGCCAAACCCGAGGCCGGTCTCTGGCTCGAAGAGGTTCCCGTCCCGGAGCCGGGGATCAACGATGTCCTGATCAAGATCCACAAGACCGCCATCTGCGGCACCGATGTGCACATTTACCTCTGGGACGATTGGGCGCGGCGCACCATCCCCGTGCCCATGCCGATCGGCCATGAGTTCGTGGGCCGGGTGGCGGCGATCGGCGCCAACGTCCACGACTTCGCCGTCGGGGATCTGGTCTCAGGTGAGGGGCACCTCGTGTGCGGCCGCTGCCGCAATTGCCTCGCCGGCCGGCGCCACCTCTGCCCCAAGACCAGCAGCGTGGGGGTGAACCGGCCGGGGGCCTTCGCGGAGTACCTCTGCATCCCGGTCAGCAACGTCTGGTATTGCGATCCCGCCATCCCCACCGATGTGCTGGCCGTCTTCGACCCGCTCGGGAACGCGACCCACACGGCCCTCTCCTTCGATCTGCTCGGCGAGGACGTGCTCATCACCGGGGCCGGCCCCATCGGCTGCATGGCGACGGCCATCTCCCGGCATGCGGGCGCACGCCACATCGTCGTGACCGACGTGATCCCCCGCCGGCTCGATCTGGCGCGCCGGCTCGGCGCCACCCTCGCCCTCGACGTCCGGCACGAATCGATCGACGATGCCCAGCGGCAGCTCGGCATGAAGGAGGGGTTCGACGTGGGCCTGGAGATGAGCGGAAACCCCCAGGCCTTCCGGGACATGCTCGCGGCCATGTGCCACGGCGGCAGGATCGCGCTGCTCGGGATTCTCCCCCCGGCCACGGCGGTGGACTGGGGGACCGTGATTTTCAACAGCTTGACCCTCAAGGGCATCTACGGCCGCGAGATGTACGAAACCTGGTACAAGATGACGGTGATGATCCAGAGCGGGCTGGACATCACCCCTGTCATCACCCATCATTTCCACTTCAGCGAATTCGAAAAAGGGTTCGAGGCGATGCGCTCCGGGCAATCGGGCAAAGTCATCCTGACCTGGGAGGGGTGATGGCCGCCGGACGGCCGGCACGCTACCCGCGGCTCCCCGCGGCGGCCGGCCACCGGCAGGAGGGAGGAGGTCATGGCGCTCGATCGGTTGGATCAGGCGTTGGAGGTGGAACTGGCGGAGCTGCGTGCCGAGGGGCGGGCGAAGCCCCCGGAGCGGGTCATCGTCGGGGTCATCCCCCCCGCGGACGGCAAGGGCCCCCGCTATCGGCTGAGCGGCTCCCCGCAGGAGTTCATCCGCATGAACTCCAACAGCTACCTCTCGCTCTCCCTGCACCCGGAAGTGGTGGCCGCGGCCGAGGAGGCCGCCCGCCGGTTCGGGGTCGGACCCGGAGCGGTGCGTTTCATCGACGGGACGTTCGCCCCTCACGCGGCGCTCGAGGAGCGGATCGCGCAGTTCGTGGAGAAACCCGCCGCCAAAATCTTCAATTCCGCCTACACCGCGAACCTGGGCTTTGCGCTGGCGATCGCCACCGCGGCCACCTTTTGGGTCGGGGACCAGCTCAACCACAACAGCATCATCCGGGCGATGCGCATCGCCAACGTGCCCGCGGGCCGCAAGGCCATCTACGGCCACAACGACATGGAGGGATTGCGCCGCTGCCTGGAGGCGGTGCCGGCCGGTATCACCCGGGTGGTCGTCATCTTCGACGGGGTTTTCAGCATGCGCGGGGATTGTTCGCCCCTGGCGCGCATCGCCGCGATCGCCCAAACCTTTGACCGGCGCTTTCGGGACGGGGTGGTCACCGTCATGGACGACTCTCACGGCATCGGGGCCTTCGGGCCGAGCGGGCGCGGCGCTTATGATGCGGCCGGCGTCCCCGCCGACGTCCTCATCGGCACCTTCGGCAAGGCCTTCGGCGTCAACGGCGGGTTCATCGCCGCCAGCCCTGCGCTGATCGAGGCGGTGCGGCAGAAGGCGGACACCTACATCTACACCAACCCCCTCGGTGCAGCCGACTGCGCCGCGGCCCTGCGGGCGGTCGAGCTCTGCGACAGCGCGGAAGGCCGCCACCGTCTCGAGCACCTGGCCTCCATGGTCGCCCGCTTCCGCCGGGGGATCGCAGCGCTCGGCTGGGAGTCGATCCCCGGGCCGACCCCGATCGTGCCCCTGCTCGTGCGCGACACCCCGCGCGTCCAGGCCGTGGTGCGGCACCTCTTCGACCACGGGATCCTGGCGGTGGGGCTGACCTATCCCGTGGTGCCGCGGGGGGATGAGACCGTGCGCTTCCAGGTGAATGCGGCCCACACCGCCGCAGACATCGATGCCGTCCTGGCGGCCTTGGCCCGCTTTCCCCGATGATCCCGGGGCCGCCTCCCGGGTGACGGCGGGCGGCGCGGGGCGGCCTCCTTTCAAGAAAGGCGGATCAGCGGCGATGGGGCGTGCGGGCCGGCCGCACGGAGGCGGGTGCCGGTGCCGTCGAGTGCCCGGCCCGCTTCCGCGAGGGCCTTCTCCGGGGTGTTGTTCGTTTCGCTGAGATGGGCCAGGATCACCTGCTCCAGGCCCGGATGGGCGATGTCGGCGAGCAGGCGGCCGGAGTCCAGGTTGGACAGGTGGCCGCTGCGGCCGCGAATGCGCTGCTTCAGAAACCAGGGGTAGGGGCCCTGCATCAGCATGTCGGGGTCGTGGTTGGACTCGAGGACGAGCAGGCGGCAGCCGCGCAGGTGCTCGCGGACGACGGTGGTGACGATCCCCAGGTCGGTGGCGATGCCGATCCGCGTGCCGTTGGCGCCGATAACGAAGCCGGCCGGGTCGCCGGCGTCATGGGAGATCGGGAAGGGGTGCACCGTCAGGGTGCCGATCGGAAACGGGCGGCCGCAGTCGAAGATGTGGACCTCCGGCAGCTCCCGCAGCGGGAGGGCGGCCTTCAGCGTGCCGG
This sequence comes from Desulfobacterales bacterium, assembly GCA_025454275.1. Classification (GTDB taxonomy): domain Bacteria; phylum Desulfobacterota; class Desulfobacteria; order Desulfobacterales; family SpSt-501; genus SpSt-501. The sequence goes on from JALOOS010000002.1 coordinate 31,607, forward strand.
CCGTCAGGAATACCGGCAGGCGGTGGCGGCGGCAGAGCCGCTCCACCCCCCGCACGTGGTCCGTGTGCTCATGGGTGATCAGGAGCCCACTCAGGGAGGCGGTGCCGATTCCCCGCTGTTCCAGGCGGCGGCCGATCTCCCGGGCGGAGAGACCGGCATCCACCAGGATAGAGGTCGCTCCGTCGGAGAGATACATCGCATTGCCCCCGCTGCCGCTTCCCAGAACACAGAGCGAGAGTCCGCGGCCGCCCGGGTTCGGTTGATCCGATGGTTCCACAAACCTCCTTCCTGCGGTGCAGGGCCATATGGCATCTGCTTTTAGTTCCCCGTGTGCCCGAAGCCGCCTTCGCTGCGGGGTGTGGCATCGAGGACATCCACCACCTCCAGCCGGGCCTGGTGGACGCGCTGGATGACCATCTGGGCGATCCGGTCGCCGCGGCGCACGGTGTAGTCGGAGGGGCCGAGGTTCACGAGAGCGATCATCACCTCGCCGCGGTAGTCGGCGTCGACGGTTCCCGGGGCGTTGATCAGCCCGATGCCATGCCGGACCGCGAGCCCGCTCCGCGGCCGGATCTGGGCCTCGAAGCCGCGCGGCAGGGCGATGGCGAACCCTGTGGGCAGCAGGGCGATCCCGCCCCGCTTCAAAACGAGCTCCGCCCGCACGGCGGCGCAGATGTCCATGCCCGCTGCATCCGCGGTCATATAGCAGGGCAGGGGGATGTCCGCGTCCTCCTGCGGGCGCAGGCGCCGGATTTTGATGACAGGCTCCGCGTTCACGGCGATCGTCTTCGGGGAATTACGGCCCGCCGCAGCCTGCGGGGCGGGAATCATCTCTTGGCGCCGGTCGTGTGGAGGGGACCGCGCCGCACGGTCTCAATGCCGCAGCAGGCACGCCTCGAATCTCTCCGGTCGGTCCTTCGCCGGGCCGAGGAGGGTGAGCATCGTTTGTTCCGGGCGAAACAGGGTCCGGGCCAGCTCCTGAATATCCTCGGCCGTGACGGATTCGAGGCGGGATATCACCTCGTCCAGGGAGATGTCCGCCTCAAAGTAGATTTCGTTCTGGGCGGCGCGCATCATCTGATGGTCGGCGTGCTCGGCGGCGAGCAGCAGGCTGCCCCTGGTGTACTCGAGGGCCCCTTTCAGCTCCGCGGCGGTGACGGGTTCGCGCGCCATCCGGGCCAATTCGACCGCGACGAGCTCGACGGCGGGTCGGACCTGATCGGGGCTGACCGCCAGGTAGACGCCGAACATGCCGGTGTCGACGTGGGCGGCGGTGAAGGAGTAGACGGCATAGGCGAGACCGCGGGTTTCACGGATCTCCTGAAAGAGGCGCGAGCTCATGTTCCCGCCGAGGATCGTGTTGAGCAGCGAAAAGGCGTAGCGGCGCGGGTCGGCCATCGCCAGGCCCGGCGTTCCCAGGCAGATGTGGACCTGTTCGAGCTCCCGCGGGTGAAGCGCCACCCGGGGGCGGTTGACGGGCGTGACCCGCGGGGGAAAGCCGTTGCCGGGGCGGACGGTTTCAAACGCCGGGCCGACCAGATCCACCAGGCGCCCGTGGTCGAGATGGCCGGCGGCGGCGATCACGATCCGTTCGGGCTGGTAGAGGCGGCTGAAAAAGTCGCGGATGGTTTCGGCGCTGAACTGGGCGATATTCTGGCGGGTGCCCAGAATGGAGCGGCCGAGCGGATTGTCGCCCCAGAAGGTGCTGCCCGAAAGGGTGTGGATGTATTCCTCCGGGCTGTCCTCGACCATACCGATCTCCTGCAGGATGACCGGCCGCTCCCGTTCCACCTCCCGGGGGTCGAAGAGCGAGTTCAGAAATATGTCGGAGAGGATCTCCACCATGGTCTCGATCCGGGTGTCGAGGACCTTGGCGTGGTAGCAGGTGTGCTCCATGGTGGTGAACGCATTGGTGTGGCCGCCGATCCCATCGAATTCTTTGGCGATTTGAAAGGCGGAGCGCTTGCGGGTACCCTTGAAGATCATGTGCTCGATGAAGTGGGACAGCCCGTTTTCGGGATCGGTTTCGTCGCGGGCCCCGGCGTTCACCCAAACCCCCATCGCCACCGAACGGGTGTGCGGCATCGGCAGGCTCACGATCCGCACCCCGTTGGCGAGCACCGTCCGGGCGATGGCAGCCTCCATGGCCCCTACCCCTCGAGCAGCGCCTTGTGACTCAGCCGGATTTTGCCGTCGCGGCCGATTTCGAGCACCTTGACCTTGAGTTTGTCACCCTCCTTCACGACGTCGGAGACCTTGGTGACCCGTCGGTTGGCGAGTTGCGAGATGTGGACCAGCCCGTCGGTGCCCGGCATGATGTTGACGAAGGCCCCGAAGTCGGTGATCTTGACGACGGTGCCCTCGTAGATGGCTCCCACCTCCGGATCGGCCGTGATCTGCTTGATGAGGGTAAGAGCCGCCTCCGCCTCCTGCTTGGAGAAAGCGGCGATCTTGACCTGGCCCGAATCTTCGATCTGGATGGTGGTGTTGGTCTGGCTCTGGATGGCGCGGATGGTCTTGCCGCCCTGTCCGATCACTTCGCGGATCTTGTCGGGATGGATCGTGATGGTGGTGATGGTCGGGGCGTAGGGGGAGATCTCCTGGCGCGGGGCGGCGATCGTTTCGAGCATCCGGCCCAGGATGTGGATGCGCCCGCGGCGCGCCTGTTCCAGGGCGGCGGCGAGGATCTCGCGCGAGAGCTCATGGATCTTGATATCCATCTGCATGGCGGTGATCCCCTCCCGGGTGCCGGCGACTTTAAAATCCATGTCGCCGGCGTGGTCCTCGTCGCCGAGGATGTCGGAGAGCACGACCACCCGCTCGCCCTCGCTGACCAGTCCCATCGCGATCCCGGCGACCGGCGCCGTGATGGGCACCCCGCCGTCCATCAATGCCAGGCAGCAGGCGCAAACGGTGCCCATGGAGGAGGAGCCGTTGGACTCCAGGACCTCGGAGACCAGCCGGATGGTGTAGTCGAAGGCCTCCTTGGCCGGGAGGATCTTTTCGATCGCCCGGGTCGAGAGTCCGCCGTGGCCGATGTCGCGCCGGCTGGGCCCGGCGATGCGTTTGGCCTCGCCGACCGAGTAGGGCGGAAAATTGTAGTGCAGCATGAAGGGGCGGAACTCCTCCCCGGAGAGGGTTTCCACCCGCTGTTCGTCCTGCCCGGAGCCCAGCGTGAGCACGCCGAGGACCTGGGTCTCGCCGCGGGTAAAGAGGGCGCTGCCGTGCGGCCGGGGCAGAATCCCCACCTGGCAGGTGATCGGGCGGATCTCCTCGAAGCCGCGGCCGTCCACGCGACGGCCCTCGTTCAGAATCAGCTCGCGCAGGATCCGCCGCTTGAGGGCGTCGATGATCCCGGCCACCTCTTCGCGGCGCTCAAGGCCCTCATCGCCCAAGGCCGCGAGGACGGCATGCTTGGCCGTGCGGGCGGCGGCGTAACGCTGGACCTTCTGCGGGATGAGAAGCGCCTCCCGCAGGGGGCCGGCGGCCAGCCCCTCGACCCGGGCCGTGAAATCGGCATCGGGTGCGGGCGGCGTGAAGGCCCGCTTGGGAGCACCGTGGGTCTCGCGCAGCTTCGCCTGCAGGTCGATCAGGGGCTGCATGGCCCGATGACCGAAAAAAATGGCCTCGGTCATCTCCGCTTCGCTCACGACGTCGGCGCCGCCCTCCACCATCACGACCCCGGTCTTGGACCCGGCCACGACGATGTTGATGTCGCAAGCCTCCCACTCGGACAAGGCAGGGTTGATTTTGAACTCGCCGTTGATTCGGCCGACGCGCACGGCGGCGATCGGCCCGGCGAAAGGGACGTCGGAAATGTGCAGGGCGGCCGAGGCCCCGACCATGGCGAGCGTATCCGGATCGTTTTCCTGGTCCATCGACAGGACGGTCGCGATCACCTGGGTTTCAAATCGAAACCCCTTGGGAAACAGCGGCCGGATGGGGCGGTCGATCAGCCGTGCGGTCAGGGTTTCCTTTTCGCTGGGGCGGCCGATTTCGCGCCGGAAATAGTTGCCCGGGATGCGGCCGGCCGCGTAGATCTTCTCCTGGTATTCGACGGTCAGCGGCAGGAAATCGCCGGGCCGCTCATCGTGGGTGGCCACCACCGTGACCAGGACGATGGTGTCGCCGTACTGGACCACCACCGAGCCGGAGGCCTGCTTGGCCACCTTGCCGGTCTGGATGCTCATGGCCTTGCCGCCGATGTCTTCCTTCAATAAAATCTCCATTCCTACCTCCTTGCACGGCATCCGGCCGCAACACGTCCGCCAGCGGCCACCGGGACCGGTGGGGCGTCGGCGGCGACCGCAGCGCCCCCCACGGCCCTGCGCCGCGGGGGCTCCGGCGGCTTCCGGATGCCTGAAAGCTACTTTTTCAGACCCAGCGTATCGATGATGGCCCGGTAGCGGTTGACGTCCTTGTATTTGACGTAGTTCAGCAACCGGCGACGTCTGCCGACGAGCATCAGCAACCCGCGCCGGGAGTGGTGGTCCTTCTTGTGGATCTTCAGGTGCTCGGTCAGGTACTCGATGCGGTTGGTGAGCAGACCGACCTGAACCTCGGGTGAGCCGGTGTCGGTATCGTGCACCTTGTACTTGGCGATCAGATTCTTCTTGTCCTGCGTTGACAACGTCACGTTTCTTTCTCCTCCTTCTCGACGGCTCCCGCGCCGCCCGCCGTGCCGTGCCGGGGCCGCCGGCCGTGCGTGCGCCGGGGGGGCGGGCCGTCTGTTGTCGACCACCACGTGGTGGTCAATCAGTCACATTAGAGCAACAGCGATGTTTGTGCAATATAAATCACCGTTTTCAGGATCCGGCGGGCGCACCGAAGACGCAGCAGTAGTCGAGACCGCGCCCGGCGGATGCGACCTGGAGCACTGCGGCGAGCTCCCCGCGCGCATCCACCACCTTGATCAGACTACCGGCGGAGGGCTGCGCCCGGTCGCTGCCGAGCTCCTCCCAGCCGAGCCGCCGGCCGTGGCGGATCTTTGCCAGCAGCGCAGGATCGGCCGCGACTTCCGGCCACCCGTTCAGCGCCCGGGCCATGGGGATCACCTGCCGGCCGGCAAGCCCCTCCCGGCTCATGGATGCCAGCGTCTCCAGCGAGAGGGCCTGTTCGATCCGGAAGCCGCCGCTCTCGGTGCGGGTCAATTCGCTCGCGTGAGCGCCGCAGCCGAGCGCACGGCCGATGTCCGCGCAGAGGGTGCGCACATAGGTGCCGGCCGAACAGCGCACCGCGAAGCGCACCCGCGGCAGTGCCACCGCCTGCATCCGGATATAGTCGATGCGCACGCTGCGCTCGGGTTTGCGCACCGGTGTGCCGCGCCGCGCCAAGGCGTAGAGCGGCACCCCCTCGTGCTTGAGGGCCGAGTAGACCGGCGGCGCCTGGGAGCGCGTCCCCTCGAAGCCCTTAAGGCAGCTCTCGATCTGCTCGGCCGTAACGGTGCTCCAGTCCCCCTCTGCCACCACGCGCCCCGTCCGGTCCTGAGTGTCGGTCTCCACCCCGAGGGTCATTTCGGCCGCGTAGGTCTTCGCGTCGTGCAGCAGAAACCGGGCCAGGCGGGTCGCCTGATTGATGCAGCAGATCAGGACCCCGCGCGCAAAGGGGTCGAGTGTCCCGGCGTGCCCGGCGCGGGCGGCCTTGAGCAGGTGCTTCACGCGGGCGACCATCTGCGCCGAGGAAAAGCCCTCGGGCTTGTTCACGACCAGGATCCCGTTCACATCTCCACCGACCAGCGGGTCAGCTGCGCCTTGATCTCCGCTAGGCTCGTCTCCACCTGGTATCCGGCGGCGCCGAAATGGCCGCCTCCGCCGAAGGCACCGGCCCAGGCGGCGACATCCACGGTTCCGTCCGAACGCAGGCTGACGTGAAACCGGGTGCGGCCGACGCCGTCCGTCTCGCCGTCGCCCTGCTCCTGGATCAGGGCCGCCACCTTCACCGCCTCGATGCGCCGGGCGTAGTTGATCAGGCCGTCGACGTCCTCCGGCTGGGTGCCGGTCTCGGCCAGCATGCCGCGCGTGACCGTCATGACCGAGAGTTTGCCGTTGGGCGATATTTCGATCGAGTTGAGCGCCAGGTTGAGCAGCTTGATCCGGCCGAGCGAGTAGGAGCCGAAAACGTGCTGCGCGACGTGATAGGGGTCCACCCCGCACTCGGCCATCTCGCGGCTGATGGCGAAGGCGGCTGCGTTCGTGTTCGCGAACCGAAAGGATCCCGTGTCGGTCAGAATCCCCGTATAGACCGCGGTGGCGATATCCCGGTCGAAGCGGATCCCCAGCTGCGGGATGAGGCGGTGGATGATTTCCGCCGTGGCGCAGGCCTCGCCGTCGATGAGCTGGTAATGTCCGAAACCGGTGTTGGTGAGGTGGTGGTCGATGTTGATGATCAGGCGGATTTGCGCCACCTGCGGCCAGTCGGGTCCGAGCCGGGAGATGTCCCCGCAATCGAGGATCACCGCGGCGTCGTAGACCTCCGGTGCCTCCAGCTGCCGTGTGATCCGCGCTGCTCCCGGCAGAAACTGGTACACGGCCGGGATGGCGCTCGCGTTGTAGAGCGTGGTGCGCCGGCCGCTTTTTTCGAGCGCCAGGCCCAGGGCGAGCAGCGATCCCACGGCATCCCCATCGGGTTCCGCGTGCGACGCCACCAGGATGCGGCCGGCCGCCTTAATCCGTTGAATGATCGGGTTCATGGGCTTCGGGAAGCGATTTCAGCAGCTGGTCGATGCGCGCGCCGCGGTCCAGGGATTCGTCGTAGAAAAACTCCAGTGCGGGCATGTAGCGCAAGTCCAGGTTGCGGGCCAGATGGCGCTTGATGAACCCGGCGGCGCTGCGGAACCCGGCCAGGGCCTCGTCCGCGGCGGCCCGGCCGCCGGGGGCGGCGATGTACACCCGGGCGATCCGCAGATCCCGCGTGAGCCGGACGCCCGTGATGGTCACCAGCTGCAGGCGCGGGTCGGAGACCTCCCGCCGCAGGAACTCCGATACGAGCTCCTGGATCCGCCCGCCGACTCGCTCTGCCCGCGCCGCCGATGTCATGTGCTGATCAGCTCCATCTGCGTGTCGATGACCTCCGCCAGGCCCAGCTCCTCGGCCAGGTTGAACATCTTGTCGATCTTCGAGTTGATCAGGGCCTTGTCGTTGCCCACCAGGGAAAAGCCCACCACGGCGCGCTGATGGACGTCGTTCGCCTCGACCTCTGCCACCGAGGCATTGAAGTTGTTGCGCAGCTGCGCGATCACGGCCTTCACGATGCGCCGCTTCTCTTTGAGCGAGTGGCACTCGTGCAGCCGGAAGGTGATCAGCCCGATTCCAACGACCAT
>JALOOS010000268.1 GCA_025454275.1 Desulfobacterales bacterium
CGCCAGGCTCACCGTGGTGCGCAGATCGAGCGCAATGTTCAGGGTGCAGGGCCCGCGATGCTGCAGGGGGTAGGAGAAGGTGCGGATGTCGAGCGTCCCGCCCATGTCCACCCGGCAGGGGGCCGAGGCGCTGACCGGCCCGCGCGAAAGTGCTTCGCGCCAGGAAAAGGCAGGGTCCAAGGGTTCGAGGGGCCGAGGGTTCGAGGGGCGCTGCGGCCCGCCGGCACTCGCGTTTGTCTTCCCTGCTCGTCTTTCTGGGATGCCGGGTAACCCGGAGGAAATGCGCTTCTGGAAATGATTCCGGCGCAAGCTGATCTTTTTCATTCTGCCTTTACCCTCGACCCCTTGACCCCTCGAACCCTCGGACCCTTGGCCCCTCGGACCCTACCTAATTTGGGGCTCCGGCGAAGCCGCTAAACGTCATTCCCACGTCAAGCTGCGGCTTCGCCCGAGACCCAAGATCAAGGCGCGCGAATCCCGCGGAGCGAGGCGTACTCCCCGTACGCCGCAGCGACCGCGGGATGACGCGCAACGCAGAGATTGGGGCTCCGGCGAAGCCGCTAAACGTCATTCCCGCGCAGCTGGTGCAGCACCTTCAGGCTGCGCGGCACCCGCCCGAGATGATAGGGGACGAATCGTTCCAGGAACGCCTGACCCTCCCTCAGGGCCCGCGGCGAGAATTTCATGCGGCCGGCCCGCGTCAGGTCGCCGCCGGCGACCCAGAGAAGCTGCTTCACCGTTCCCTTCGATAGCCGGTGGCGGCCGGCCTCGGGCGGCAGACAACCCGGGCAGGCGACCCCTCCCCGGGCGATTTCGACCGCCAGCATATCCGCGAGGATCCCCTCGATGTCGCAGCGGCAGATGACGCAGCGGCCCAGATGGGGGCAATGGCCTGAGATCCGCAGCAGCCGCATCTGGAACAGGATACTGAGCGCCGCCGGCGTGAGGCTGCCCGTGTCGAGGGCCGCCAGCACGTGCCGCAGCAGCAGGAAGACCTCGGCGTTTTCGATGCCCTCCTCCATCCAGTCGTTCACGAGCTCGGCCCAGTAGCTCGCATACGCCGTCTTGAAGGGGTCCCGGCGAATGGCGGGGTAAGGGTTCCGCAGCGCGGCCTCCTGCAGCAACGCAAGCCCCCCCCGGCGTCCCGCGCCGGCCACGATGTCGAGCTCGGTGAACAGCTCCAGCACTCCGGCGAACCGCCGTGCGCTTTTCTTGGCGGACTTGGCCATCAGAGAGAGCTTGCCGAGGCGGAGGGCGAAAAAGGTCACGATCAGGTCCGCATCCCCGTATTCGGTGCGCCGGATCAATATGGCAGGGGTTGAAACCGGCGCAAGGCAGGGGACCGTTCCGTCACGCACCGAGACCGGAGAAAGCGTCGTCATGGCAGGTTCAGGTTGATGGGCTCGCCTTTTTTTCCCGGCACCGCCACGGGCTGGTTGTTCAGCGTGAGCTTGACCGCACCGGCATTTCCGATCAAGAGGTTGAAATGGCGGCGGGCTTCGAGCTTCAACTGCTGCCCGGGCTTCAGGGTGTGCTCACCGGGGGTTCCCTGGTCGGTGACCACTTTCAGCCAGGTGTTCTCGAGGGCCGTCACCGTCAGCTTGAGCGCAGGGGATGCCTCGGCCGGGTCCGCCGGCGGGGTGACGCTCAGGGGCCCGGGCGGCGGACCGGCAACCGGGGCCGCCTCCATTGGAGCGGACGCCGTGAAGAGCGCGGCCGCCGGCGGCTCGGCCGGCGGCCGGGTCATGGCCTGCCAGGCCGCCAGCTGGCCGGCGATCAGAAGCGCCAGCAGGAGGACAACGACGAGAAAACGGCCGGCGGCTCCCGTTCGGAGCTGCTGCGGCTCGGCCGCAATGCTTTCCGTTTCGCGGCGTATCGCGCAATGCGCCTCATAACGGCGCACGGCCTCGCCGCCGTCGGCACCGACCGCCTGGGCAAACGCCCGCAGAAAGCCCTTTAAAAAAGTTTCGGGCGGCAGGCGGCGGAAGTCCTCGTGCTCGATGGCTTCCAGGATCCGGATGCCGACCCGGGTCTGGGCGGCCACCTGCTCCAGGCTGATCCCCTTGGCGAGCCGCGCCGCCTGAAGATAGCGCCCGTAGGATTCGGATAGGACGACTGACTCCATCGATTCAACCCTGGAAGATGAACGCTCCGACGTCCGGCTCATTTCGTTTCGATGATCTTGATGTGGGCACGCCGACGCAGGTCCGAAAGCCAAGCCTTGATCCGGGCATCGACGCGCTCGCGGTAGAGGAGATCCATGATTTCGGCCTCGACCTCGGACAGAGGACGGCCCGGTGCATCCTGCAGCTCCTGGACGAAGAGCACCTGGTAGCCGAACTCGGTCTCCACCACCTCCGAGACCTCGCCCGCCTTCATGGGCCTCACCACCTCGCGCAACCGGGGGGTCAGATCCTCGACGCGGAACAACCCCAGGTCGGCGCCCTGGACCCCTTCGACGCGGTCGGCATGAAGTCGGGCGATCTCTTCAAACGAGCGTCCCGCCCGCAACCCGCTCAAGGCCGCCTTCAGCTCGGCCTGGGCCGCCTCGCGCTGCGAGGCGGTGGCGTCGGGCGGCAGCCGCGCCAAAAGGTTCCAGAGGTGATATTGGCGGCTCCCGCCGTACTTGGCGAGGTTCTGCTCGTAGTAGGCCGTGATTTCATCCTGGGTGACGACCACGCGCGAGCGCACCTCGCGGTTGACCAGCTTGGTGCGCTGGATCAGCCCCTTGATATCCCGGCGGTACTCCTCCAGGCTGAGCCCCTGCTCGCGCATCATGGCGCGGAACTCTTCGTCCCCGATCCGGTGGGTCTTCTTGAGCTGGGCGATGTGCTGGTCGATCTCTTCCTCGGTGACGGTGATGTTGTGACGCTTGACCTCCTGCTCGGTGAGCTTGGCGTCGATCAGGCTTTCGACCACTTCCCGGCGCAGGCGGGCGATGGACTGTCCCTGGGGCTCGGCCCGCCCTCCCTGGCGTTTGATATTCTCCAGGTAGGGGCGCAGGGTCTGGTCGACATCGTGCTGGGTGATGACGTCCTCGTTGACCACCGCCACGATCCGGTCGACCACACCGGTCCCGGCCGCCGGTACCGCACACAAGAGGAGCGCAACCCCCAGCATCACCTTCACGACAACTTCCATCCCCGGCCGGCAACAGCGGGGACAGCTCCTGGCTCTCATATCGCGGCTCACCTCACACCGTCGGAGTCAACGTACACCCGCAACGCGGGTGGCTTGGCTTCTCGGCCG
>JALOOS010000269.1 GCA_025454275.1 Desulfobacterales bacterium
GGATCGCGTGACACACGCAGCAGGCCGGGCGCCATCACCCATGGGGCGCCGGCGAGAGAGATGTAGATCAAATCCGTCCCCAATGCAACCGCGCACCGGGGGGGCACCTCGCCGCGCTAAAGCCGGAAGGAGCAGCAGTTTAAGCGCTGCGGGCGCTTCGCTTTGTGAGAGGCGCACGGGTATGCTAAAATAGCCGGTATGCGCTCGGGACCTGTGAGGCGCCGGCAGGGCCCTTGCCGCATGGAGTCGAACGCCGGAGCCTCCCTTATGGATAAGGATCACCCTTTGGAAACCAATAGATCCCCTCTGCAGCAAGGCGAAGACCTTTATCGCAGCCTGTTTGAGAACAACCATGCCGTGATGCTGCTCACGCGGCCATCGTCGATGCCAATCCCGCCGCCTGCGCCTACTACGGTTGGAGCCCCGAAGAGCTCAAATCGATGCGGATCGACCGGATCAACACCCTCAGCCGCCCGGAAATCGATGCGCAGATGCTGCTGGCACGGTCGGAAAAGCGCCGGAATTTCTTCTTCAAGCACCGCCGGGCCGGGGGGGATGTGCGCGATGTGGAGGTATACAGCGGGCCCCTGACCTTGATGGGGAGGACCCTGCTCTATTCGATTGTCCATGACATCACCGACCGCCGGCAGGCGGAGGAGGCGCTGCGCCAGAGCGAGGAGAAGTTCAGGCTGGCCTTCCAGACCAGCCCCGACTCGATCAACCTGAACCGCCTTTCGGACGGCACCTACATCGACGTCAACGAAGGGTTCACGCACCTGACGGGCTACCGCCGCGAGGAGGTCATCGGCAAGACCTCGCTGGAATTGAATATCTGGTGCCGCAGCGAGGACCGCATCCGCCTGGTCGAGGAGTTGATCCGCGCCGGAATGGTGGAAAACCTGGAAGCCGCATTCCGCAGAAAAAACGGCGACATCGGCATCGGGCTGATGTCCGCCCGGCGCCTGGTGCTAAGCGGCGAGGAGATCATCCTCTCCATCACCCGGGACATCACCGAACGCAAAGGGATCGAAAATGCGCTGCGCGAAAGCGAGGATCGTTACCGCCAGATCGTCGAGGCCGCCACCGACGCCATTCTCGTGCGCAGCAACGATGTCATCACCTACGCCAACCCGGCGGCCCTCCGGCTGCTGCATGCCGGAAGCGAGCGCGAGCTGCTTGGAAAAAACTATCTCGACCTGGTCCACCCGGAGGATCGGGCGGAATCGATCGAGCGCATCCGGCGCGGGGTGACAGAGGACTGGATCGCACCGCCGCGGGAGCATCGGATTCTGACCCTCGGCGGGCAGGTGGTGGAGGTCGAGTCGGTCGGCGTGCCGGTAAAGTACCAGGGCGAGGTCCACATCTTCGGGATGTTCCGCGACATCACCGGCCGCAAGCAGGCCGAGGAGCGGCTGCGGGAGACCGAAAAAAAGTACAGAGAGCTGGCCGATTCACTGCCGCAGGTCATCTTCGAGGTGGAGCTGGACGGCCGGATCACCTACCTGAACCGCAACGCCTACTCCCTGTTCGGCTACACGCCCGAGCAGGTCGCCCAGGGGTTCAACCTCCTCGACGCCTTCGTTCCCACGGACCGCAAGCGCATCGCCCAGGACATCATGCAGAATGTCCGCGGCGGAAAAGTGGGCCGACGCGAGTACACCGCGCTCAAAAAGGACGGAACGGCCTTCCCGGTCGGAATTCACGCCAACCCGGTCCTACGGGAGGGTATCCCGGCCGGGGTGCGCGGCATCCTGATCGACTTGAGCGCCGTCCGGCGGGCCGAGGCGGACAAGAAGAAGCTCGAAGCCCAGCTCCAGCAGGCCCAGAAGATGGAGGCCATCGGGGCCCTGGCCGGGGGCATCGCCCACGACTTCAACAATATCCTCTCGGCCATCATCAGTTGAATCAGGCCCTGATCGCCGCCAACCGCGCGAAGGACCTGGTCAAGCAGATCCTCGCCTTCAGCCGCCAGACCGAGGAGGAGCGGCTGCCGGTGAAGGCCGGGGTGGTGGTGAAGGAGGCGGCCAAGTTCCTGCGGGCGACCATCCCTTCCACGATCGAAATGAAAATCGACCTGCCCGATACCGCCGGGGCGGTCCTCGCCAACTCGGTGGAGCTCCACCAGATCGTCATGAACCTCTGCACCAACGCGGTCCATGCCATCGGAGAGCGCGGGGGAGTGTTGGAGCTGGCGGTCAAGAACGTCGAAATCGATCGGGCCCAGAGGAGAGGATTCGTCGAATTGGAGGCCGGGCCCTACGTGCGGATTTCGGTCGGAGACACCGGCCACGGGATGTCGCCGGAGGTCGTCGAGCGCATCTTCGACCCCTATTTCACCACCAAGGAAAAAGGGGTGGGCACCGGCCTCGGGCTCGCGGTGGTGCATGGGATCGTCACGAAATCCGGCGGGACGGTCAAGGTCGAGAGCTATCCGGGACAGGGAAGTGTGTTTCATGTCTACCTGCCCCGGGTCGACCGGGCGGCGCCTCCAAAGGTCGAGCCCCAGCCTGCGATCGCCGGCGGCTCCGAACGCATCTTGTTCGTGGACGACGAGAAAATGCTGGTGGACATCGGGGAAAAAATCCTGCAGCGGCTCGGCTACCAGGTGGTATCACGAACCAGCCCGATGGAGGCCCTCGAACTGTTCCGGGCCAAGCCCGACCACTTCGACCTCGTCGTCACCGACCAGACCATGCCCGGAATGACCGGTGACCTTCTGGCCAGGGAGATGATGCACATCCGACCCGATATCCCGATCGTGGTCTGCACCGGCTACAGCCAGGGGCTCGACCCGGAACGGGCGCGCCAGCGCGGGATCAAGGCCTTCGTGATGAAGCCGATCCTGATCCAGGATATCGCTGCAGCAATTCGAAAAGCCCTCGGCAAAACCTGACCGGATTATTTTCCGGCCCCCCTCCCCTGCCGCAGAGGTTCCCGGTCACCTTCACGCACGCGATCACCCTCCTCCCCCTATCGCAGCGGCAACCTCGAAAAGGTGAACCTGCAGGCGCTTCAAAGCAAAAGGCCGACAGGTTTCGGCCGATTCCCGGCCGGTCACGCCGCTGACTTCAGCGCGTGAGCCCGCTCGTTGTAAAAAGCGATCACCTCCCGGCGGCTCAACATGCCGATCAATTCAGCGTGGTCCGTGTCGGCCACCACCGGCAGGCTGTCGATGTTCTTGACGGTGAACTTTTTCAGGACCGAATTGAGATCCTCGGAAGGGGTGATGAAAATGATCTCCGCGCTGCCGATGTCGCGCATCACCACCAGCTCCTCGATCGCGGGTTCGAAGAGCACGCTGCGGACATCGTTGATGGAAAAAATCCGCGCCAGTTTGCCGCGTGAGTCCTTGACGGGGAAATAGTGCTGCTCGCTCTGTGCAAAGTGCCGCTTGAAATCAACAAAACGCATCTCCTCCGGTATCATCATCACCCGGCGCACGCGGTCTTTCAGGTCCGCCACCGTGATGGTTTCAAGCAGATCGAAGAAGAACTCTCCGGCGTGGGCGGGGGAATCGATCCGGCGCCGGACTTGGCTGGGAAACAACGCCCAACCGCGGGCGGCCAGGAAGGCGAGCGAGCACACGAGGAGGCTCGGCAGCAGGAGGTGATGGGAGTTGGTCATTTCACTGACGAAAATGATGGTTGAGATCGGGGTGTTGGAAACCGCCGCGAAGAACCCGGCCATGCCCACCACGACAAAGGCCCCGGGGTTTTCGAGGAGGCCCGGAAACACCTGCTCGACCGACTGCCCCACCACACCGCCCAGTGCGGCGCCGATGATGATGGAGGGTCCGAAAAGCCCCCCGCTGCCGCCCGAGCCGATGGAAAAGGAGGTCGTGAAGATTTTTCCCAGGGCCAGGGAGAGCAGGAAGAGGCTTCCGACCTCCATGTGGATGGCCTGCTGGGCGTAGCCGTACCCGAACGAGAGGGTGTGGGGCAGGAAGAATCCGATGATCCCGGTGAGGAATCCGCCGATGGCCGGTTTGAGATGGTTCGGAACCCTCAGGCGGCTGAAAAGCCGGGCCGTGGCGTGGAACACCCGGATGAAGAGAACCCCGGCGCCGGCCACCACGAGGGCCAGGATGAGATAGGGCCCCAGCTCCAGCGGATTGCGAAAGACGAACCCCGGCGACTCCAGCAGCGACCCCCAGCCGTAGACCGAACAGAACAGGCAGTAGGCGACGACGGAGGCCATTCCCGCAGGGATGATCACCTCGTATTCGAATTCGGCGTCCCGGTAGAGGAATTCAGCCGCGAAGAGGGCTCCGGCGAGGGGCGCCCTGAAAATACTTCCCACCCCGGCGGCGATCCCGGCCGCCATCAGGATCCGCCGCTCCCGCGCGGAGAGCCCCAGCCTGACCGCCACCAGGGACCCCAGCCCGGCCCCGATCTGCGCGATCGGCCCCTCGCGCCCGCCGGAGCCCCCGGTGGTGATCGTGACGGCCGTGGCAACCGCCTTGATCAAGGGCACCCGGGCCGGGATGCAGCCGTCGCTGTGGTGGTAGGCGTGAATCGCAGCGTCGTTCCCGCCGCCGGCGGCCTGAGGTGCATACCGGTACACGAGCCATCCGCTCAGCAGTCCTCCGCCGGCCGGGAGCACCAGAAGCACCCAGCGCGTGAAGTCACCCCCGCCCGGGGGAAACAAGGGAAACTCCCCATGGGCGGCCGGCGGACGGTACCCCGCCAGGAAATCCAGAAACACCCTCATCCCGAGCTGGCAGAGGAAATAGAATACGATGGAGGCGGCACCGGCGATAAGCCCGATGCTGATATAGAGAAACGTCCAGCGACCGATGAGAGAGAGCTGCCCGCGCAGGGAGGCGCTGAAGGCAGAGCGGAGGCGTTCTTTCAGGGTCTGCGGGAGCATCATTTCGGGCGCCTGGGGTTGCGCGGCATCCTCTTCCAAGTCCGCGTTCCGGGACGACCAACCGTCCGGTCGGGCCGCAGGTCGCGATAGTGCGGAATACCAAGATTACGCCTGAAAACACAAGGTTATCTTTCCGTCGTCATTCCGGCATGCTTTTAGCCGGAATCCAGTGAACACAAATAGTTCTGGATGCCGGATCACATCCGCCATGACGCTACATTTTAAAGGCGATTAATAAGCGATGCCGGGCGCCTGTAACGGATGGGCACTGATATCACCGCTTGGCACTTTTACCGGGTTTGTAGTTCTCCCTGGGGTACTGTTTGAGGTGCTCGGAATTGTGCTCGAAGGGTTTATCGGTATCCAATTCGAGGTTCACGGAGGTCCCGAGGTTGGCCATCAGATCGCCCGGCAGAGAGGCGCCGACCGCCCAACCGTCACCTTTTACATAAAAATAGAGGCCGCGGCCCTGATCGTAATAGACATTGCGG
>JALOOS010000270.1 GCA_025454275.1 Desulfobacterales bacterium
GGAGAGGAGCGATGAGTGTGATCGTTGATTTTTCGATGTTTCCGATCGACAAGGGCGAGAGCTTGAGCCCCTATGTCGCCCGTTCGATCAAGATCATCCGGGAGAGCGGGCTGCCCTACGAGTTCCGCGCCATGGGGACCAGCATCGAGGGGGAGTGGGACGAGGTGATGGCGGTGGTCAAGCGCTGCTTCGAGGAGATGCGCCGGGACTGCAATCGCGTGAGCCTCGCCCTGAAGGCGGACTACCGCAAGGGCCCCGGCGGGCGGATTGAGCGCAAGGTGGTGTCGGTGATGGAGAAAATGTAGAGAGGGTCGCCCGTAGGCCGGTCGGCCCGTCAGCCCGTCAGCCGGTCGGCCGGTCTCTTCTTTCGGGCGACGGGCTGACGGGCCGACCGGCCTACCGACCGCTCCCCCTTGAACCCTCGACCCCTCGGACCCTATTTTTCAACCCATGAAACGGATCACCGCCTGCACCTACGACTGCCCGGATGCCTGCTCGCTCGTGGCGGAGCGCGCGGCCGACGGGTCGATTGCGCTGCGCGGCAACCCGGAGAGCCCCTTCACCCGCGGGTTCATGTGCGCCAAGACCCGCGGCCAGCACCGGCGCCTGGTGAGCCCCAGCCGGATCACGACCCCGCTGCTCAAATCCAGGGGCGGCTGGCAGGCGATCGGTTGGGAGGCGGCGCTCGATCTCTGCGCCGAGAAGATCCAGGCCCTGCGGGCGGAGCCCACCGCGATCCTCCACATCCACAGCGACGGCGCCAAGGGGATTCTGAAGGAGGCGGTGAACCTCTTTTTCGCGCAGCTCGGCTCGAGTCGGATCATGGGCTCGCTCTGCGATGCCGCCGGCTACATCGCCGGGGTGGAGGATTTCGGCTCGCGCGAGAACCCGGATATCGAGGGGCTCGCCGACGCGGCGGTCATCGTCAACTGGGGCAAGGATTTCTCGCGCAGCTCGGTCCACGCCGCGGCCGCCCTGCGGCAGGCGCGGAAGCGCGGGGCGCGGGTGATCGCCGTCTCGCCGGCGGGCGACGGCTTCGAGGGCTTCTGCGACCGGCACATCCTGATCCGGCCGGGGACCGACCGCCTCCTCGCCGCGGCCCTGATACGCCGGCTGGTTTCAAAGCGGCGGCCGGCCCCCGAGCTGCTCGCGTGCACCCATCAGCCCGAACGGTTTTTCGAGATGATCCGGGGCCAGTCCACGGAGGGGCTCCTTGCCGCCTGCGACGTTTCGGCTGCCGGCTTTGACCTCCTTTACGAGGCCTACACCGCAACTCGGCCGGTTGCGACCTTCATCGGTGCCGGGCTCCAGCGCTACCGGCGCGGGGGCGAGAATGTCCGCTTCATCAACGCCCTCGCGCTTCTGTCGGGAAACGTCGGGATCCCCGGGGGGGGCGTCTATTTCCACCTGCACTCCTTCCGCAACCTGGAGCTGGGCTGGATCAAGGGGCCGGGGCACAAAGGCCGGCGGGGGTTTCCCATCGCCACGATCGGACGAGGCATTCTGGAGGCCGCGGACCCGCCCGTGCGCCTGGTCTGGGTGAACGGGATCAATGTTGTGAACCAGGCGCCGGACGCCCGCGAAACCGCACGGGCCTTTGCGCAGGTGCCCTTCAAGGTGGTGGTGGATGCCTTCATGAACGACACCGCCGAGCGGGCGGACCTGATCCTGCCCTGCGCGCTCATGCTCGAGCAGGAGGATGTGATCGGCTCCTTCCTGCACGAATACGTGCAATACGTGGATGCGGTCTGCGCGCCGCCGCCGGAGGCGCGGACCGACCTCTGGATCGTGACCGAGCTCGGCCGGCGGCTCACACCGCAGGTGGTGATGCCGGATGCGGAGGCCTGCCTGCGGGCGGCGCTGAGAACCCCCCACCTCGACACCACCCTCGAGGAGCTGCGGGAGAAGCGTTTCGTGCGCTCGAAGCGGCCGCGGGTCGCCTACGCGGGGCTGGTCTTCCACCACCCCGACGGCAAGTACCGGTTCCCGGCCGCGCTCCACCCGGAGCCGCCCCCGCCGGAGGGCTACCCGCTGAGGCTTTTGACCCTGGTCCGCCGCGGCGCCATCCACTCCCAGATCCTGCCCGAGGAGCAGGCGGCTCCTCCCCCGGTGTGGGTCTCGCCCGAGAGCCCGGGTTTAGTGGGGCTGGATCTCTCCCGCCCCGTGGCCCTGGTCTCCCCGCTCGATCGGCTGCCGGTGACGCTCCGCCTCGAGCCCGGCCTGCACCCGGCGGCGGTCGTCTACCGCCGCGGGGACTGGATGAACCGGGGCGGGGGGGCGAACCGGCTGATCGCCTCCGGTCTGACCGACATCGGCGGCGGGGCCCCCTTTTACGAGCAATATGTCAGGCTGGAAAACATCCCCCCCCTCCCCTTGCGGGAGGGGCCGGGGGATAGTGTTTCAGGCGGTGACCATGGTGGCGGTTGATCCCCGGGAACAGGTTCAGGCGCTCTGCCGGAGATGGGCGCAGGCTCTGAAGGGTACCGCCGAACGGGATCGGCGGATGGAGTTCTTCCGCCGCGAGCTGCCGGCGCTCCTCTCCGATGGGGCCCTCTTCGAGGGGCTTCTCAAGGGAATCGTGAAAGGGGACCCCTACCCCGAGCTGCGCCAGGAGACGATGTTCGCCAACGAACTGGTCCTTTATCGCGATCCCGGGCGGATCTTCAGCCTGCGGCTCTATATTTTCGGGCCGGGCGAGTTCACCCCCCTGCACGACCACACCTCCTGGGGGGTCTCCGGCGCGGCGTACGGCCAGTTGGAGGCGGCCCGCTACCGGCGCGCGGACGACGGCTCCGACCCCGGACACGCCGAACTGATCCTCTGCGACCGCCGTGTCCTGCGGCCGGGGGAGACGGAGACGACGCTGCCCTTTGACGAAGGGATCCACCGCACGGGGAACCCGGCCGATGGCGTGACCCTCATGGTCAGCGTTTACGGCACACCCCTCCGGCGGCTTTACATCCAGCGCTTCAACCTCGAAACCGGGCGGGTGCGCCGGGTCTTTCCCCCGCGGATCCAGAAAAAGATGCTGGCCGAGCAGGCCCTCAAGGCCATGACCGGCCCCGGGCCCGGCCTCGCCCCGGGCGGGTGAAACGCCGCACCGCCATTGTGGACGGGGCCGCCCCCATTCCATGCGGAAAAGGAGAATCAACCATGCCGGAGAAAGACACCTACGACGTCGTCATCCTGGGCACCGGCCCGGCCGGACTCCAGGCGGCGA
>JALOOS010000034.1 GCA_025454275.1 Desulfobacterales bacterium
CCCCGCCGACGGCGGCTGCACGGGCAACCGACAGGGTACACGCCGTAACGCGTCAGCAGAGGTAGCTCGGCACGACCGGGGGGTCAATTCGACGCGGAGGACGCTGCGCGGGTCACCGCCTGGCGGTGGTCGGCACTCGTAAGTTCCTCCCCCTTGTGGATCCCACCTCGTCCACAAGAAAGCAATCCGCATGCCAGGCAGCCGCATCGATCCGAGAGGGGCGCGGGCGGGCTGTCGGAGAAACAAGCAGGCTGCGGCAATCGACGGTGTGTTTTATGAATGAAAATTCCAAGCGAGTCAATCGAAAATCTCAGGGCCCGCTGGAAAAGTTACATTTTTGTAGACCTCCGCCCCGCGGGCATCACCGGTGGAAAGGCACCGGCTGCGCCCGCGCCGGGGCCTGGAGCGACCGGGTTTCCTTTGACACCCCCGAGGAGATCTTTTATAAAATCAAGAACGATCGCTTCCGCGCGAGGAGGCCTGCTTCGAGGGCCGGCAAGAGGAGGATCCATGAAGGGAGACGGCTTCAACTTGACCTACCGCTACGGGCTCACCCGGCGCCAGTTCATCCGGCTGACGAGCTTCTCGGCAGCGGCCCTCGCCGCGGGCTGCGCGACCAACCCGGTGACGGGGCGCAGCCAATTCATGATGGTCTCCGAGCAGGAAGAGATCCAGATCGACCGGCAGTACTCCCCCCTGCAGTTCTCGAGCGACTTCGGCCCCGCGCAGGAGGCCGCGTTGAACACCTACGTGGACGGGATCGGCCGCTCCATGGCCGCGCGCGGCCATCGACCGCACATGCCCTTCTCGTTCCGGGTGGTCAACGCCACCTACATCAACGCCTACGCCTTTCCCGGCGGGAGCATCGCCTGCACCCGCGGCATTCTCCTCACCCTCAACAACGAAGCCGAGCTCGCCGCCCTGCTCGGCCATGAAATCGGACACGTGAACGCCCGCCACACCGCCGAGCAGCTGTCGAAGGGGCAGCTCACCAACATCGTCGTGGGGGGGCTCTCGATCATCGCCGACGTCGCCGCCCCGGGCATGGGCCAGGTCGCATCGGCGCTCGGCGGCTTCGGGGCCGGCGCTTTCCTGGCGAGCTACAGCCGGGACAACGAGCGCCAGGCCGATGCCCTGGGCACGGAGTACATGGTCCAGTCCGGCTTCAGCCCCGACGGCATGGTGGGGCTGATGACCATGCTGAACAACCTCAACCAGTCCCGGCCGAGCTCGATCGAGCTCATGTTCGCCACCCACCCCATGAGCGCGGAGCGCTATGAGACGGCCGTGCAGGCGGCGCGCACGACCTTTGCCGGTTCCCGGGACCTGCCGCTCAACCGCGAGCGCTACATGGACACCACCGCACGGCTGCGGGCGATCAAAGGGGCCATCGAGGAGATGCAGAAGGGCGACAAGGCCATGGGCCAGAAAAATTTCTCCCAGGCCGAAACCCACTACCAGGCGGCCCTGAAACAGGCGCCCGACGACTACGCCGGCCTGGTCTCGATGGCCAAGTGTCAGCTCATGCAGAAAAAGCATGCCGAAGGGGCCCGCTATGCCCGCCGGGCGCAGGCGGTCTTCCCGCAGGAGGCCCAGGGCCACCACCTGGGCGGGTTTGCCGACCTGAACCTCAAAGAGTTCGACGGGGCCCTGCAGAGCTTCCGGACCTCGCAGCGGCTGCTGCCCCAGAACCCCAACACCCTTTTCTTCATCGGCTATTCCTACGAGGGTCTCGGGCGGCGCACCGAGGCCGCCCGCGAGTACCAGCGCTTTCTGCAGCAGGTGCGACAGGGCCAGTATGCCCAGCACGCCGCCCAGCGGCTGCGCGAATGGGGTTATGCCCGCTGAACGGCTCACCGCCGCCGAGGCCCCGCGGCCATGAACGGCGGCGCGCCGCTGCCGGAAGGCTTGCGCGCAGAGGCGGCGGCCAAGGCCGAGCGGCTGCGCGCGGCATGCCGGCAGGCCGGGGTCTCTCCGCCCGGGCGGGGCGGGTTCCCGGACACGCTCGAGCGGGTCCTCGCCTTCAGCGATTTCGTGGCGGAAAGCCTGATCCGGGAGCCGGCCCTGCTGACGGAACTCGCCGGCGGCGGCGACCTCGAGCGGGACTACCCGCCGGACGGGTTCCGGACCCGGGCCGCTGATAGCCTCGCCGGGGCGGCCGACATCGATGAGCTCGGCGCCCGCCTCAGGCGCTTCCGCCGCCGCGAAATGGTCCGGATCGCCTGGCGCGATATCGCCGGCCTTGCCGACCTGACCGCGACCACGGCGGAGCTCTCCGCCCTCGCCGAGGCCTGCCTGGACCTCGCCCTGGAGCGGCTCCACCATGAGCTTCGCTCCGATCACGGGGACCCCCTCTCCGCCGACGGCCGCCCCCAGCGCCTGGTGGTGATGGCGCTCGGCAAGCTCGGCGCCCGCGAGCTCAACTTCTCCTCGGATGTCGATCTGATCTTCGCCTATCCCGCCGCCGGCGAAACCCGCGGCGGCCCCTCCCCGACCGACACCACCGATTTTTTCACCCGCCTCGCCCGCCGCCTGATCCGCCTCATCGGCGAGGTGACCGCCGAGGGATTCGTCTTCCGCGTCGACCTGCGGCTGCGGCCCTTCGGCGATGGCGGCCCGCTGGTCATGAGCTTCGACGCCATGGAGCGCTACTACCAGGAGCAGGGCCGGGACTGGGAGCGCTACGCCTGGATCAAGGGACGGCCGGTCGCCGGGGACCTGGCGGCGGGCGAGGCCCTGCTCCAGCGCCTGCACCCCTTCATCTATCGCCGTTACCTCGATTTCAGCGCCTTCGAATCGCTGCGGGCCATGAAGCAGATGATCACCCAGGAGGTGGCCCGCAAGGGGCTGGAGCACAACATCAAGCTCGGCCGCGGGGGGATTCGCGAAGTCGAGTTCTTCGGTCAGATCTTCCAGCTCATCCGCGGGGGGGTGACCCCGGCCCTGCAGCGGCGGCGCATCCGCACCGTGCTCTCCGCGCTGGCGCGGTTGGGCATCATCCCGGAGCCGGTCTGCCGCGAGCTGGATGCGGCCTATGTGTTCCTGCGCACCGTCGAACATCGCCTGCAGGAGGCCGACGACCGGCAAACCCATGAGCTGCCCGCGGATCCCGACGGCCGGGCGCGGCTCGCCGCGGCCGCGGGGTTCGCGCAGGCCGACGCCTTCGAGAGCGCGCTGCGGCGGCACCGCGACACGGTGAACGGCCACTTCCAGATGCTTCTGGCCGGCACCGAGGCCGAGGGGCCCGACAAGGCGATCGAGCACTCCGTGAGCGGCATCTGGCTGAAACTGACCGATGCACCCCAGGCCCTCGGCGTCCTGGCGGGGCTGGGGTACGACCCGCCCACCGGAGCGCTGGCCGCCCTCGACGAGCTGCGCAGCGACACCGAGACCCGCGCCCTCAGCCTCGCCGGACGCCAGCGCCTGGACCGGCTGGTTCCCCTGGCCGTGACGGCGAGCGCCCGAACCGACCGGCCGCTCGCCGTGCTCCGGCGGATCCTGGAACTCATCCGCGCCGTCGAGCGGCGCACGAGCTACCTGGCGCTGCTGCTGGAGTATCCGGCCGCACTCACCCATCTGGCCCGGCTGGCGAACGCCAGCCCCTGGATCGCCTCATTTCTGGCGCAGCACCCGGTCCTGCTCGACGAGCTGCTCGATGCGCGCACCCTTTATCGGCCGCCCAGCCGCGAAGCCCTCACCGACGACATCGGGCGCCGGCTCTCACAGATCCCGGCCGAGGATCTCGAGTCGCAGATCGAAGCCCTGTGCATATTCAGGCAGATCCATGTGCTGCGGGTCGCCGCCGCCGACGTGAGCGGCCGCCTGCCGCTTATGCGGGTGAGCGACTATTTGTCGGACATTGCCGAGACCGTGATTCACGCCGTGGTCGACCTCGCCTGGGACCACCTGGCGGCGAGGCATGGGGCGCCGGAGAGCCGCCTGGGGCAGGCGGCCTGCGAACGGGGGTTTGCCGTCATCGCCTACGGCAAGCTCGGAGGCCTCGAGCTCGGCTACGGATCCGACCTGGACCTCGTGTTCCTGCACGCCGGGGTGGAGGGCCAGACCCGCGGAGGGCCCCGCCCGATCGACAACGCCCAGTTCTACAACCGCCTGGGCCAACGGGTCATCCACCTGCTGACCTCCCACACCCGGGCCGGAAAGGTCTACGACATCGACACGCGCCTGCGGCCGAGCGGCATTTCAGGCATACTGGTGCGCCATCTCGAAGCCTTCCGCGACTACCAGTTGAGCGAGGCCTGGACCTGGGAGCACCAGGCGTTGATCAAGGCCCGCGCGGTGAGCGGAGACGATGCGATCATCCGGCGCTTCGCAGAGATCCGCACCGAGGCGTTGGCCCGGCGCCGGCCCGGTAAAAAATTGCTGGCCGAGGTCGCCGGCATGCGCGGGCGCATGCGCCGCGAAAGCGATCGCCCCCAACCCGGCTGGTTCGATCTCAAGCACAGCCCGGGGGGGATGATCGACATCGAATTTCTGGTTCAGGCCCTCGTGCTGTTGCTCGCCCACCGCCACCCCGAGCTGGTGCGCTGGACCGACAACGTGCGCCTCATCCAGGCCCTGATCGGCGCCGCCGTGCTGGACGAATACAGCGCCCACGTGTTGAAACACGCCTACCTCATCTACCGCGCCGCCGCCCATCAACTCAGCCTCCAGGAGCAGCCCGCCCGGGTGCCGGAGGAAAAATTCGCGCCGCTCCAGCAACGGATCCGCCGGATGTGGCAGGGGATTTTTCGCGAAGGATAGCCATCCCTGCCGGCAGCGGACCGGTGCCGGGATGATCGGTTCGGGGTTCACGGTTTCAGGTCCACGGTGAACGCTTCGGTGCCGCAGGGATCGTCGGGGTCGGAGTCGGTATCGGAGTCGGAATCGGCATGTCAGCTTCTCCCATCCCCTCATAAAACGACATAAATGTAATCGAATAAAATTAAATTATAACAAAATTGTATATTTTAACCACTCTTCTGCGGCCACCTGGACACAATTTAACAATCTGAAAATATGACATCTTATTTCGATCAGAGCGCTTGGCACATGCCTTGCTCAATGAAGGGGGAATCGCCTTCAGAAAGGACCGTCATCGCTCCATGCTGCGCCTCCATGAACCTGCAACCCGATCGCTTCAGGAACGGGTCACTGAGCTGACCGGCCGGTTTTTGCGCGGCCGGCAGCCCGACTTTCTGAAGCAGCATGCGCGGGCGCTGGACGACTACTTCGAGCAGGCGTTTGAAACCAGCATGGTCGGCCCCCGGCTGGAGATCAACAAGAACCCCTACGCCATCATCGCACTCGGCGGCTACGGCCGCGAGGAGCAGTGCATCCACTCCGACGTCGATTTGCTGTTTCTGTTCGGCAAGCGCATTCCGGAGGGCGCCGAGGAGCTCATCCGCGAGATGATCTACCCGCTCTGGGACATGGGCCTGGATGTGGGCCACGCCACACGCTCGCTCAAGGAGTGCCTGGCGCTCGCCGCCAAGGACCTGAACGTGCTCACCCCGATCCTCGATGCCCGCTTTATCTGCGGGGCCTCGATGCTCTTCTCGGAGCTCATGGGCCAGCTGCGGGAGCGGGTCATCGGCCGCCATGCCGGCCGCATCCTCGAGGAGCTCATCCGCGCGACCCGCGCGCGCCATGCCCAGTACGGGGACTCGGCCTACCTCCTGGAACCCCACTTGAAGGAAGGCCAGGGCGGGCTGCGGGACTACCACACGATGCTCTGGCTCGCCCGGCTGCAGCACGATCTGCGCCAGCCCCGGGACCTGGAATACCTCGGACTGATATCCCACGACGAGTTCGGCTCCCTGTGGGAGTCCTTGACCTTCGTCTGGCAGGTCCGCAACCACCTGCATCATCTCTGCGGGCGCAAGACCGACCGGCTGCATTTCGAAACCCAGATCCGGCTCGCGGAGCGCTTCCGCTACCGGGAGGCCGCCGGCCAGCAGCCGGTGGAGCAGTTTCTCGGCGATCTGCACGCCCGCATGGACCGGATCAAGCAGCAGCATCTGGCGCTGCGCCGTGAACTCAACGTGGACCCCGGCCGCCGCCGCCGGCGGCCGCTGCCGGCCGCAGCGGCAGGCGACGGCATCGCGCTCTCCCCGGCCGGGCTGTTGAACTTCGCCGGCCCCGAGGCCATCCTAAAGCGCCCCGAACTCCTGATCCGCATCTTCGAGGAGAGCCTCGGGCTCGAGCTGCCGCTCAGCGCCGAAGCCAAGCGGCTGATCCGCGAATTCGGCTACCTCATCGACCCGGCCTTCCGCTCCGCGCCGGAGATCGTGCGCGCGTTCGAACGCATCCTGCTCTCCCCGCGCGCCGCCGCCGCCCTCGGCGATATGCTCACCACCGGGTTTCTCGCGGCGTTCATCCCCGCCTACGCCGCGATCACCCATCGCATCCAGTATGACGAGTACCACCTCTATCCGGTAGACAAGCATCTCATCCAGACCCTGCAGGCGATCCATGACCTGGCCGGGACCGGAGCAGCGGCGGACCCGCTGTTTGCGAGGATCTACCGGGAGCTCAAGGCCAAGCGGCTGCTTGTCTGGGCCGCGCTGCTGCACGACATCGGCAAGGGGGATCCCGAGGGGGACCACGCCCAGGCCGGCGCCGAGATCTGCCGCGGGATCCTGGCCGAAAAGGGGCTTCCGCTCCACGAGGTGGAGACCGTGGCCTTTCTCGTGCGCGAGCACCTCTACCTGATCAAAACCGCCACGCGCCGCGACATCCACGACGAGGAGACCGCCATTCTCTGCGCCCGCCGCATCCAGGAGCCGGAACGGTTGAAACTCCTCTACCTGCTCACGGTGGCCGACTCCATCGCCACCGGGCCGGCCGCCTGGAACGACTGGACCGCCCACCTGCTGCGGGAGTTCTTCCTGAAGGTGTTGAACACCCTGGAACACGGCGAGCTCGCCTCGGAGGAGGCGGTAGCCGCCATCGAGCGCAAACGGGAGGCGCTCCGCGCCGCCGCCTCCCCGCAGGAGCGAAATGCCTTCGAACAGCTCTTCCCGGCCCTCTCCCCGCGCTACCTGCTCGCGGTGCCGGCACCCGCGATTGTCGAGCACGCCCGGCTCTTCGGCCGGCTCGGCACCGGCCCGGCGGTGTGGACGGTCCGCCCATCGGCCGACGGCAACACCCGCACCGTGACCATCTGCGCCCCGGACCGGCCGGGGCTGATGGCGAGCCTCGCCGGGGTCTTCACGCTGAACAGCATCAACATCCTGAGCGTCCAGGTCTTCACCTGGCGCAACCGCACCGCCCTCGACATCTTCGAGGTGACCCCGCCGCCCGACCGGCTCTTCGAGGAGGAAAAGTGGCGCCGGGCCGAAGGGCACCTTCAGGCGGTGCTCACCGGGACGCTCGACCTCGCCGCCGCGCTCCGGCCGCGGCTGGAGACGCCGCAACTCGCCAAGCCGCGCACGGCGCGCCGCGCCCACCGCGTGCGGATCGACAACACGAGCTCGAGCTTCTTCACGATCGTGGAGGTCTTCACCTACGATTTTCCCGGCCTGCTCTACAGCATCGCCGACACCCTCTTCCGGCTGGAGCTGGACATCTGGGTGGCGAAAATCGCAACCAAGGTCGACCAGGTGGTCGACGTGTTCTACGTGCGGGACATCGCCGGGCAGAAGGTGGACGCCCCCGAGCGGGTCGCCGCCGTCCGGGAGGCCCTGCTCGCACGGCTGCCCCACATTACGACAGGAGGATGAAATCCGTATGAAACGCATTTCGAGGTGGTGGATGACGGCCGGCCTGGTGCCGGCGATGGGCGCGCCCGCATGGGCGGGGGAGGCCGTTCTGAACTCGGGCGACACGGCGTGGATGATCGTGGCGACCGCCCTCGTGATGGTGATGACCCCGGCGGGGCTGGCCCTTTTCTACGGGGGCATGTCGCGCTATAAGAACCTTCTCAACACCCTGGCCATGACCTTTGTGGCCTACTGCCTGGCAAGCGTGGTCTGGGTCCTGTGGGGCTACAGCCTCGCCTTCGGACCCGACAAGGGCGGCGTCATCGGCGGGCTGGATTTCCTCTTCTTCTCCGGGATCACGCCGGCCAGCCTCGAGGGGTCGATCCCCACCAACGTCTTTGCGCTCTTCCAGATGACCTTTGCGTGCATTACCGTCGCACTGGTCCTCGGCGCGGTGGTCGACCGGATGAAGTTCTCGGCGTGGATCGTCTTCACGGTCCTCTGGGTCACCTTCATCTATGCGCCGATCGCCCACTGGGTATGGGGCAAGGGGTGGATGGGCGCCATGGGGGCGCTCGATTTCGCCGGCGGCACCGTGGTCCACGTCAACGCCGGCGTGGCCGGTCTCGTCCTGGCGCTCGTGCTGGGCAAGCGGATCGGCTACGGCAAGGAGGCCATGTTCCCATCGAGCATCGCCCTGACCGCCCTGGGGTCGGCCCTGCTCTGGTTCGGCTGGTTCGGGTTCAACGCCGGCAGCGCTCTCGTCGCGGACGGGCTCGCGGGCTCGGCCTTTCTCGTGACGAACACCTCGGCCGCCGCGGCCGCACTCGCCTGGATGTTCACCGAGTGGCAGGTGAACAAGAAGCCGACCGTGCTCGGCATCGCCTCCGGAGTGGTGGCCGGCCTGGTCGCGATCACCCCCGCCGCGGGGTTCGTGGGCGTCGGGGCCGCGCTCGCGATCGGCCTGGGAGCGGGGGTGCTGGGATTCGCGGCCGTGGCCAAACTCAAGCACCGGCTGGGCTACGACGACTCCCTGGACGCCTTCGGGGTCCACGGCATGTGCGGGGCCTTCGGGGCCCTCGCCACCGGGCTCTTCGCCGATCCGGCCGTCAATGCCGCGGGGACGGGGCTCTTCTTCGGAAACCCGGGCCAGCTGTGGATCCAGCTGGTGTCGATTGCGGCCACCGCCGCGTTCACCGCCGCCGGCACCTGGGTCGTCGTGATGATCACCAAGGCCCTGACGCGGGGCCTGCGGGTGGACGAGGAAAACGAAGTGGTCGGCCTGGACAGCGCCGTTCACGGCGAACGGGCCTTTGAGATTCAGTAAATCGGGCGGCAACACCAAGGAGGTCAACTGCCATGATGAAAAAAATCGAAGCGATCATCAAACCGTTCAAGCTGGACGATGTCAAGGAGGCGCTCAACGAGGTCGGCATCCAGGGGATGACCGTGTCCGAAGTCAAGGGCTATGGGCGCCAGAAAGGGCACAAGGAGGTCTACCGCGGCGCCGAGTACGTGGTGGACTTCATCCCGAAGATCAAACTCGAGATCGTGGTCGACGCCGGCCAGGTGGAGCAGGTCGTGAACAAGATCCGCGAGTCCGCCTACACCGGCAAGATCGGGGACGGCAAGATCTTTGTCCTGGAGGTCGAGCAGGCGGTGCGCGTGCGCACGGGCGAGACCGGGGCGGATGCCGTCTGACACGCTGATATCACCCTACGATCCCATATACACCCCACTCACTCAAAAGGAGGAAACTGAAATGAAACCCAAAGAGGTCTTGGCCTTTGCCAAGGAAAACGGCGCAAAAATGGTGGATCTGCGGTTCATGGATTTCCCGGGGCTGTGGCAGCACTTCTCGGTCCCGGTCAGCGAGCTCGACGAGGGCAGCTTCGAGGACGGCTTCGGCTTCGACGGCTCGAGCATCCGCGGCTGGCAGCCGATCAACGCGAGCGACATGCTCGTGATCCCCGACCCGGCCACGGCCAAGATGGACCCCTTCTACGCCGCGCCCACCCTCTGCCTGATCTGCGACATCGTCGATCCCCTGACCCGCGAGCCCTACAGCCGCGACCCGCGCAACATCGCCAAGAAGGCCGAGGCCTA
>JALOOS010000271.1 GCA_025454275.1 Desulfobacterales bacterium
GATGCGCGCCTCGATGAACTCCCGCACGCTGAGCGGGTCCAGCAGGAACTGGCCGCTCAGGGCGGTCAGGTATCCGCCGGGGCTGGGCGGCTCGACCACTGTGCCCACCCCCTGGCGTGAAACCAGAAGCCCCATGGCGGAGAGCTTGTTGACGGCCTCCCGCAGGGTGTTGCGGCTCACCCCCAGCTGCCGGGCCAGCTCGTCCTGAGGCGGCAGCTTTTGGCCGCGCGGGAACCGCCCGGTGGCGATCATCTCGTGGAGCGCCTCGAACACCCGGGTCGTGGCGGATGTCTTCTTGATGGGGCTGAGGTTCATCGGTGCGCTCCCGGCCCTTGGGGTGATTCCACCGGCTGCGGTGGCTGCCGGCCCGCGAGGAGACGGCGCAACCCCGGCAGCTCGCCGTCCGCGTCGAACGGAAACGGGAATCCGGCCGCATCGACCGCGAGCCCCTTGGCGCGCGCCTCCTCGGCCAGAGCCGGCGACACCGCGAGCTGCTCGAGGCTCGAGGTGTTGACGATCCATGCCAGCCGAACGGAGGGCGGGCTCCACATCCCGATGGAGCGCAGCGCCGCCCCGAGGAGCCGGCGGTCGGAGGGCAGACTGATCGGTATGCGGCCTTTTTCCGGGGCCACGGCCGTGATGCAGTTCAAGGCGGTCATTTCGGCATCCATCTTGGCCACCACCCGCCGGTGGACGAAGTCGGCCAGCCCCAGGCCGATGGCGTTGCCCCCGGTTCTCTCCGAGAGGTCGCGCAGGGCGATGCGGGTGATCCGCGGCCGCTCGCACTCCCTCTCGTAGATGTTCATGATCCGGCCGATCACCTTGGTGTCGAAACCGGCGCCTGAAATCTCCTTGCCGATCTCGTCCACGAGCAGCACATCCATCTGCTCGAAGGGCAGTGCGGCGTGATGCTGCTGTGCCTCCCGGAGCAGTTCCGGCTCCCGCTCGAAAACCGCCTCGGCGGGCACAGCCTCGATGCGGCGCACCTGGTTGGTCTTGTCTTCCAAGATGGCCAGGCCGCCGCGAACGGGCAGCCGGGCGAACAACACCCGGGCCATCGCCTGGATCGCCCGCACGTAGCTGACCCTGACCGCCAGCTGGTGCATCGCCTCGGCGCCGGCGATGCGCCCCAGCCCGACGACGGCCATCTTGATCAGACCCGACTCGAAGGGGCCGATGAACTCGGTGTGCTCCTTGACGCGGTTGACCAGGAGAATGTGATCCGTCTCGACCGCTGCCCGGTCGGCGTAGACCGGGCAGCCCTCGACCTCGCCCACTGCGATCGGATCGAGCCGATCGTGCAGAGGCGCCCCCAGGCTCTCTTCAGTCTGCCCCAGGTGGTGGAGGACCTCGACCTGCCCCCGGGCGGAGCCACCCCCGTGGCTGCCCATGGCCGGCAGGATCAGAGGATTGGCCCCCCGGCTCTTTATGGAGGAGACGACCGCGCGTAGCGCCTCCGTCATGCAGGCCACCCCGCGGCTTCCCGCCGTGATGAGCACCCTCTGGCCGGGGCTGACCCTGTTCAGCCACCCGGACCGCCGGACCTCATCGAGAACAGCATGCTGTACGTTGAGGTCGCAGCTTTGCTCGAACCCCTGGTCGACGAGGTGGAGCTTCGGGAATTCCATGGCTCGGTCCTTCTCCAAGGGTTAGCGGCTCATCAGCGAAGGCAGCCACAGCGAGAGTCCGGGGAAGGCACAGACAATCGCCAGGGCCACGAATGTCAACCACAGGTAGGGCAGGTTGGCCTTGTACACATCCGTGACGCTGATATCCGGCGGCGCCACGGAGGCCATGTAGAACACCGACGGGCCGAAGGGCGGGGTCAGGTAGGAGATGTGCATGTTCATGCAGTAGACGACGCCGAACCAGACCGGGTCGAAGCCCAGCGCAACGATGATCGGGATGAACATGGGCCCGGTCAAGAGCAGGATGCCGATCCAGTCCAGAAACATCCCCAGGAACACCCAGATAATCTGCATGACGACGATGATGCCCCAGGGGCCGAAGGGCAGATCCATGATGGTGTTGCGAACGAACGCAGCGCCCCCGGCCAGCGTGTAGACCCCGATGATGGCCTGGGCTCCGAAGAAGAGCCAGGTCAGCATGCAGGATATCCAGAGCGTCTCGTAGCTGGCGCGCACGATCACCACCCAGGTGAGCCTGCGGTTCATGGCGGCGCTGAGGATCGCCCCCAGGCACCCGATGGCGGCCGCCTCGGTGGGGGTCGCGATGCCCACGTAGATCGAGCCGAGAACGGCCAGCGTGATCAGGGCCGGCATGATCAGGCCTTTTAGCATCTGCAGCTTTTTCTTGAGCGGTATGTTGCGCTCCTCTTCGGACGCGGCCGGCGCCAGGTGCGGCCGGCGCCAGACGCTGAACATGATGTAGCCGATGAAAAGGGCCGCCAGCAGGAGGCCGGGGATGATCCCAGCGATGAAGAGATCCCCGATGGAGACGCCGGCCGTCATGCCGTAGACGATGAAGACGATGCTGGGCGGGATGAGGGTCGCCATGCCGCCACCCGAGGTGATGCAGCCGAGCGCCAACCCCTTGTCGTAGCCGCGGCTCAGCATCTGCGGCAGCGCGATGAGGCCGAAGGTCACGATCTCGGCGCCGACGATGCCCACCATGGCGGCCATGGCCACGCAGGCGATGATGGTGCCGATGGCCAGCCCCCCCCGCAGCCGGCCCGACCAGACGTAGACCGCGTCGAACAGCTGCTCGGCGACCCCGGATTTCTCCAGGATGCACCCCATGAGCACGAACAGGGGCACCGAGACCAGCGCATAGTTCAGCATCATGTGAAAAACGCGCGTCATGGTCATGAACATGGTCGAAGGCTCGAAAAGCCCCACCGTGAATATGACCGCGGTGGCCCCCATGGTCCAGGCCAAGGGCAGCCCCAGTATCAGCAGGGTCACGAAGGTGGCGACCAGCAGCAGCGTGATCAGCTCGACGCTCATAGCTCTTTTCCATTCCTGACGAAATAGAGATCCCGGACGAACTTCACCGCACCTTGCAGCAGGAGCATCACGCACCCGACCACGAAGATGGATTTGATCGGGTAGATCGGGGGGTCCCAGGGAGTGCCGGAGGATTCCTTCAGGGCGATCGATTGCATGGCGAACTGGAATCCCACCCAGAGCAGCATCACCAGGTAAAGCGTGAAAAAAGGGAACGTGACCAGATCGAGAATGCGCTGGCCGCGC
>JALOOS010000272.1 GCA_025454275.1 Desulfobacterales bacterium
CCCCCACCGGGATCCTCCGACAGCGCCGCGCGCCCGATGGCCGACGGTCCGAACTTGCGCTGGATGGCTTCGAGCGTCCGGTCCACCGTCTCCCACTCCTGCCGCGCGGCTTCCGCCGCGGCGAAGAGCTCCCGCTGGCGGGGGGTGTCGGCTGGAACGAACCCGGTGGCGCCCAGGCCGACCAGCCGGATCGGTTGGCCGGGAGGGTGCTCCTCCAGCAGCCGGACGGCCCGCCGGTAGAGCTCCCGGGCCGATCGGGCCGGCGGCGAGAAACTCACGCGGCGGGTGTGGAGGGTGAAATCGGCGTGACGGAGCTTGAGGACCACCGTGTGCGCCCGAACCCCCTCGCGGCGCAGCCCGGCGGCCACCTCGTCGGCCTGGGCCAGCAGGCAGCGGGCGAGCCGGCGGCGGTCGCGCGTGTCCTTTGCGAGCGTGCATTCGCTGCTGATGGACTTGGCCGGGGTGTCGGGCGAGACGGGTGTTGCATCGATCCCATGGGCGAGCTCGATCAGCCGGCTGCCGTAGCTGCCGAAAACCGGGGTTAGGATTTCGGCAGGGATTGAACGGATCTCTCCCAGCAAGCGCACCCCCATGACCCTCAATTTTTCGAAGGCTTTCGGCCCGACCCCGGGCACCTTCTCCACGGGAAGCCGGTCGATGACGTCGAGAACCTCTTCCGGGCGGATGACGGTCAGGCCGTCGGGCTTGTTCAGGTCCGAGGCGATCTTGGCCAGAAAACGGACGGGGGCCACTCCGACCGAGCAGCTCAGGCGGACCGCTTCCCGCACCCGCTGCTTGATCATGCGGGCCGCTGCCTGCGGAGCCCCGTGCAGGCGCTCGGTGCCGGTCAAATCCACGAAGGCCTCGTCGATCGATACCGGCTCGACCCGCGGGGAGAGCTCCCGCAGAACGGCCATGATCGCCCCCGAGAGCTCCTGGTAGCGCTCCATACGCGGCCGGACGAAGACCCCCTGGGGGCAGAGCCGCCGGGCCTGGGCCACCGGCATGGCCGAGCGCACCCCGCAGCGGCGCGCCTCGTAGCTCGCCGCCGCCACCACCCCGCGTTCCGCTGTGCCCCCGACGATGACACAGCGGCCCCGCAGCTCGGGGCGGTCCAGCTGCTCCACCGCAGCGTAGAAGGCATCCATGTCGAGGTGCAGGATCAAATGGGAATCTCCTCCCGGACACACGTGGCCGGAACCTGGGGCTTGTAAAAAGCGCCCGGGCCACTATAATCGACATTTGTGTTCAATCAAAAATAAAACCTGACAAAAATGAAAACCATGACGACCCCGCCCATCGAACGGATCGAGGAGATCTCCCTGCTCTATGAGATCAGCACGGCCCTGAACGAGCACCTGGACCTCAAGCGCTCTTTGTACAAGGTCCTGGACATTCTTTCCAGCGCCATGCACATGGTGCGCGGGACCATCACCCTGCTCGACCCCCTGCGCAACGAGATCAACATCGAGGTCGCCCACGGGATCTCGCGTTCCGCCATCGAGCGGGTGCGCTACAAGCTCGGCGAGGGGGTCACCGGCCAGGTGATCGAGACCGGCAAGGCGGTCGCCATTCCGCGCATCGGGGACGAGCCGCGCTTTCTGGACCGCACGGCGAGCCGCCGCAAGAAGGAGGACCGTGACCTTTCGTTTTTCTGCGTGCCGATCAAGAAGGGCTCGCAGGTGATCGGGGCCCTCAGCGTGGACCGGCCCCATGACGGCTCGTACTCGCTCGAGGAGGGCAAGCGCCTGCTCTCGGTCATCGCCACCATGATCGCCAGCCACGTCATCAAGCTCGAGACCATCCGGGTCGAGAACGAGCGGCTGCGGGACGAGAACCGGCGCCTGCAGACCGAGCTCAAGAGCAAGTACAGCATCACCAACATCATCGGCAGCAGCAACCGCATGCGGGAGGTCTACCAGATGGTCTCCCAGGTCTGCCGCAGCAACGCCACGGTGCTCATCCGCGGCGAGAGCGGCACCGGCAAGGAGTTGGTCGCCAACTCCATCCACTACAACAGCACCCGGGCGGTCAACCCCTTCATCAAGGTCAACTGCGCCTCCCTGCCGTCCAACCTGATCGAAAGCGAGCTCTTCGGCCACGAGAAGGGCTCCTTCACCGGCGCTATTAAGCAGAAGATCGGCAAATTCGAGCTGGCGCACCGGGGGACGATTTTTTTAGACGAGATCGGCTCGATCAACTTGGATGTGCAGGCCAACCTCCTGCGGATTTTACAGGAGAAGGAGTTCGACCGGGTGGGCGGCCAGCGCACGATCAAGGTGGACGTGCGCGTCATCGCGGCCACCAACAAGAACCTTGAGCAGGCGGTCGAGGAGGGGACCTTCCGGGGCGATCTCTACTACCGCCTGAACGTCTTCCCCATCTACATGCCGCCCCTGCGCGAGCGCAAGACCGACATCCTGCTGCTGGCCGATTACTTCCTGGAGAAGTATGCGAAGGAGAACCACAAGGAGATCCGGCGCTTCTCCACCCCGGCGATCGACATGCTGATGCAGTACCACTGGCCGGGGAACGTGCGCGAGCTCGAGAACTGCATCGAGCGCGCCGTGCTGCTCTGCGAGGAGGGGGTGATCCACAGCTACCACCTGCCGCCGACGCTTCAGACCGGCAAGGAGTCCGGCACCCTGCCGGCCCTCTCCCTCGAGGAGGCGGTCGCCAACCTGGAGCGGGAGATGATCATCGACGCCCTCAAGAACACCCGGGGCAACATCACCAGCGCCGCAAAAATCCTGCAGACCACCGTGCGCAAGTTCGCCTACAAGGCCCAGCAGCACAAGATCGACTACCGCACCTACCGGGGCTGATGCCGGCGGCGGCATCAGTTCCCGGGCTTCGGCAGGTCGGCGCGGATCTTGCGTGAAAACTCCGGGTCGTCGCCGACGGCGCGCGCTTTCGGGTTGATGTGGCTCAGCGCACGGAGCTCCTCGAACGGAAGGCGTGAATCGAGCGCCCCGAGCTCGTACGCGTAATGGGGCGCATACCCGGAGAGCAGCACCTTCCAGTTGTAGGTCGCCAGGCCGCCGAACGCCCGCACGTGGCGCACCACGTTCGTGGTGCAGTTGGTGGTCAGGGTGTTGTACCACTCCGGAAGAATTTGCGGGCGCTCTCTTGAGAGATCCGGAAGCGGTAGAGATAGACATCCTCGGGCGGGTGGCGGAAGTCGGTGCGCACCCGGATCAGGTCGCGCTCATCGCCGACGACGTAGGTCAGCTCGTATTGCTTGAAAATGCCCTTGAGGGTCGAGTACGCCTCGCCTTGTTCCTTGCGGATCTCGATGGAGAAGGCCACGAAATCCGTCTGCTGAAAACCGAAGCTGATCATCACGTGGGCGATCGCATCCCCCATCCAGTAGACCGCGATCAGGTCGACCGAATCCAGGTGCCTCAGATCGAAGGTCTTGTCGTAGTAGCGTGCGTCGAAGTCCGCTTCGCTCCGGTACCGGAGGTTGCGGATGTTGTGGAGGGTCACCCGGTCTCCCTGGATGTCGGCGTAGGGCAGGACGGCGACATCGGGCTGCCAGGCGCGTCCATTCGATGCCGGAATGGCCAGCCACCACACCACGATGCCGCAGAAAACAACCAAAAACCCGATCAGCGTCCGCACCCGGTTCGGTAGGAAAAGAAATGCCAACACCGTTGCGAGCGCGAACCCTCCCGCCAGGACGGTCCGCAACCAGACGGCGGAGAGATCCGACCAGTAAACGGCAAGGGACGCCCAGCCGGTCATCAGGAGGACGACGGATAGGCCGACGAGGAGGGCGATCCCTTTTAGCAGTCTGTGCATTGCGCGTTGATACCTTTCGGTGCGTCCGGTTCAGGGTGCCTTCAGATTCTCCAGCAGAATCCGGCGCACTTCCTCAATGGTGTGCGGGGTCTCTTGGGTGGAGTGATCCGAATGGACGATAAGCTCGGACGCCGCCCCTTCCAGGTGCGCGCTGGTGTAGGCCACCACTCCGTCGTTCCACCTCGCCTTGGGGTCGGCCGGGTTGGCCACGGCGATGATGGAGTGGGCCGTGATCCCGGGCGCGATCGGGATCGATGAATACGTCTTGATGAACGGACTGTTCGGATTCATGTTGTCCGTGCTGCGCGGGATGTCGTCCATCAGTGAGCGATTGGCAACCGCATCGGGGCTGCGCTCAAAAACCTCCTGCAGCGGGCTGAGCATGACGAAGGGCAAGGAAATGAGTTTGCGCAGCAGATCGCCGACCCGGTCCCCAACCAGGAAACTGCCGCGGTGGGGGGTTGCAATGAAAACAACCCGCCGGACGAACGGCAGGGGTTCGTAGTAGAGGCTTCGTTTCAGAAGCGCGCGCGTTTCAGGCGAGACCTCGAGCTGATCGATGGGCACCTTAAAGGTATTGTCCCAGAAGCGACTGCCGCTATGGATGGCGGCCATCTTCGTCAGCATCCCCCCCTGGCTGTGGCCGATGACCACCATCTTCCGCAGGGCCTCATCTTTTCCCTCCGGGTCCAGTTCCTGAACCACGTTGCGCAGCCCCTGGGTCAGGATCCCTGCGGAGTATAGAATGGGATTACCGGTATTGTAGGTGAAGAGCCAGACCTGGTAGCTGTTCCACAGCTCCCGGTCGTTTACGATTTCATTCAGCATCTCCGCCCAGCGCGCGGGGCTGGAGGCCGTACCGTGGACGAACACGACCGGAATGCGGCCCGGCCGATAGGGGGACATGAGAAAGACGTTGTCCTTGAACCGAGCCGTTTGCTTGAACAGCGCCAGGTCCCCCGTGAGCAGCCCCTTGAGCTCCAATGCATACACTTGTGAGCCCTCAAGTGTATACGCCAATGCGGCCGTAGGCCGATATTCCAGAGGGGCCGGGCGGCCGTTGACATCTACCGACACGCTTTCATGGACGGTGTAGAGGGAAAGATCCGCTGTAACCCGGCCGTTTCGGAGGCCGTTCTCGATGTCCGCCATGCGCAGGAAGGCGGTGGTTGCAACCTTCAACGACGAGGGGACTCTGGCATAGGCACGTTCTTCTTCCCCCTTGACATGCTGCAGTGAGCCGACCAGCGGCAGACCCACCCCGGGCCAGCGGTAGTCATTCCTGAGACCGCGCACGGCGAGTCCGGAAGCGGCTACAAAATCAGTGAGTTCGAAGGGGCCCCAGCGGAACTCCTCAGGTTCGATGCGGACAACGAGCTCCCCGAAAGGAAGCCGGTAGGTGCCGGATGCCAGCACCACCCGCCGGGGTTCATTCTCGGAAAGCCCTTCCGCAAGCCCCTGGTTGTAGAGCTCGACGGCGGTTCGCAGGCGCGGGTCGAAAGGGTCCGGTGCATCGAGCGGCTGCAGCGGGAAGAGAAACGCATAAGCATACACGGCGGCGGCCCGGAAATAGGACCTCTCCCTGCTGCGGGTGGCGTGCAGAAATGAGAGCTCCGCCAGGGCAAAGAGCCGATCCGACTCGCGCGCAGTGGGCAGGCCCTTGTGTAGGGCGGCAATCACCTCGGCCGGCTCATCGCCGAATTTTTCCGATAGGCCGGAGCGATTGAGAATCTGCATGGTCGGAGCGCTCAGGCTCTCGCCGGCCAGGACGCTTTCGGTCAGCTTCCGGTTTGCTTCCGGGGCATCCATGCGCCGGACGCCCACCGGTGTGGCACATCCTGCGAAAACGGCCGCAACCATAACCATTGCGAGGATGACGCCGCCTGGCGAAGATGCAACGCTGTTGCCGGATGTCATCGCCTTCTCCCACACGTAAAAAGGCCCACGCCAAAATGCGGGCTACTGCTTGAGGAACTCATCCTTGGCCTTGTGCACTGAAGCGCTTTCATGGCCGGATCCGGCGGCCCTATCCGGCGCCGCATGGCGACACCTTCAGGGGCCTACACGGCCACGGGCAACCGACTGTTGCAGCGGCTTCGGCAAGGCGCCCGGCCACGGGGGATGAACCGATCCGCTCAGGGCCCTGCCTTCGGGATCCTTTCGGCAAGCCGGCCGCGGCAGAGGGGATTTGCGGCCATCAAATCTCCGCCGCCATCGGAGAAGCGCCGTAGCTCTTGACGGCAGTTTGAATCCTATGAAACCCGAGGATAAAAAGACCGGCGCCGATCAGATAATAGAAGGTGTATTGAGCGTAGTCAACGCCGGTCAAATCGGCGAAAGCCTCGGGCAGGGTCCAGCAGTAGAAGCAGTAGAAAACGACCAGCAGGGTGAGCACCCCGGCGAGCGCCGGCAGCAGCAGCACGGCGAATTTGATTCTGAGCTGCAACGGGGGCGCCAGCGGGTCCAGCCAGAGCGGCATGGCCAGGGCGATTTCCGAGTCGGTCAGAGCGACCTTCTGGGGGTCCCGGGCCTGAAACAGCCTGTGAAAGGATTTGCGCAGGCGGATATTTTTGCACAGGTTCAGCGCGGCGACCAGGAAAATCGCCGAAAATGCCACCGGCGCCAACAGGATCGCATCTTCGAGCTCGAGGCCCAGTTTGC